>JAIDNR010000249.1 GCA_029063695.1 Ruminococcus sp. | reverse complement strand
CCCCCCCCCCCTTTTTTTATTAAAGCCGAAGACGCCAGACGCGAGTCTCCTTAGTCGCGTGGGCGCGGTGCTGTGTATAAGAGACAGTTTGTATAGTGTTTGTTTGTATTGATTTGACATTTTTTTCAGATTCTTCTTGACATTTCAGTACACTTGTGATATAATTGATTTCATGTAAGCGTTGACTTCATATGCATCGTCGAGTCTTGTTTTGTCGTTTCAATACCGGAAGCTAACATTGCGATTAATCGTTGTTTGTTCTCTTTCTATGATTCTATTTTATCATGGATTTCCTGTTTTTTATACCCGAAAAAAAGATTTTTTACTGTAAATTTACGTCATGTGTATTTTTCAGCATACAAAGATGCAAATATTAAGAAAGGAGTAGGCTTGCTATGAGTAATTCAATTAATCCCGAGTTTAAGATAAGAGAGGTAGCCGAGCGAATTAGACTCACTCGTGAGTCAGTAGGTCTCACTCCCGATGAAATGGCTGAAAAGTGCGGCATTTCTTCATATGAGTATCTTGCATATGAGGGCGGAGCTAAGGACTTCAGCTTTACTTTTATCTATAAATTCGCAAATGTCTGCGGAGTTGATATCACTGACCTTATGGAGGGTGAATCTCCACATATCAACAGCTATGATGTTACAAGAGCAGGTCAGGGACTTCCCATTGCACGAAGAAAGGGTCTCAGCTATATGCGTCTTGCTCCAAATTTCCAAAATAAAATTGGTGAACCTTTCCTCGTTACTATACCTTATGTTGATGAGAAGTATAGGGTTCCACATCCGCACACTCATGAGGGACAGGAAATGGACATCGTTGTCAGCGGTCAGCTTAAAGTTCAGGTAGGCGACAATGTGGAAATTCTTAATGAGGGCGATTCTATCTATTATGACAGCTCCGAAAAACATGATGAATGGGCTGTCGGCGGAAAGGAATGCAAGTTCTATGCTGTTGTTTTCGGTACAAATCAGCCGCAGAGAGTTATCCAGCATATTGAACCCGTAATTCTGCCCGGTGTTACCAATTTTGACCTTGCCAAAGTTGAAAATCCCGTTGCAGACCAGTTCGTTGAAGTTGATACGGACGAAAACGGTGCAATGAAAGATATAAGATTCAAGAATGTTGAAACTTTCAATTTCGGTTTTGATGTTGTGGACTTCCTTGCCGCTAAAAATCCCGACAAAACAGCTCTTATATATGTTGCAGACGATATGAGCGAGAAGCGTTTCACTTTTGCTGAAATCAAGAAATATTCCAATATGACTGCAAATTATTTCCGTTCTATGGGAATAAAAAAAGGCGATAAAGTTATGCTTGTTCTGAAAAGACATTATCAGTTCTGGTTCTCGATTATCGCACTCCATAAAATCGGTGCTATTGTTATTCCTGCCACAAATCAGCTTGTACAGCATGACTTTACTTACAGATTCAAGGCTGCCGACGTTAAAGCTATTGTCTGCACTGCCGACGGTGATGTTGCACATCAGGTTGACCTTGCTGTTGAAGAATGCGGAATGAAAATCACAAAGATGATTGTCAAGGGTGAACGTGACGGCTGGTTCAATTTTGATGAAGGTATCAAGGGTTGCAGTGATGTTTTTGAGCGTCCCACAGACCCGAAAGAACTTTCATGCGGTCATGAGACTAATCTTATGTATTTCACATCGGGTACTACAGGTTATCCAAAAATTGCCGCACACAGTCATCTCTATGCTCTGGGTCATTTTGTTACAGCACGCTACTGGCATAATGTTGACCCGAACGGAATCCATCTCACTATTTCTGATACAGGCTGGGGAAAAGCTCTCTGGGGCAAGCTCTACGGACAGTGGCTCAGTGAGACTTGTATTTTCGTATATGACTTTGAGCGTTTCCATGCGGATAAGATTCTGCCGATGTTCAAAAAGTATGGCATTACCACTTTCTGTGCTCCGCCTACTATGTTCCGCTTCTTTATTAAAGAGGATTTGTCAAAATATGACCTCACCAGTATCAAGTATGCTACTGTTGCAGGTGAAGCACTCAATCCCGAAGTTTATAATCAGTTCCTGAAAGCTACGGGAGTAAAGCTCATGGAAGGATTCGGTCAGACCGAAACAACTCTTGTTATAGGCAACTTTGTCGGAATGATTGCACGTCCCGGCTCTATGGGTAAGCCGAATGTACAGTATGATGTTGATATTGTCGATGCCGACGGAAATTCAGTCAAGCCCGGCGAAACAGGTGAAATTGTTATCCGTACAGACAAGAATACTCCTCCCGGACTGTTCCTCGGCTATTATAAAGATGAGGAAAAGACTAAAGAGGCTTGGAGTGACGGAATCTATCATACAGGTGATACCGCTTATAAAGATGAGGACGGCTATTATTGGTACGTCGGACGTGTTGACGATGTTATCAAGTCATCAGGTTATAGAATCGGACCATTCGAGATTGAAAGCGTTATTATGGAACTTCCATACGTTCTTGAATGCGGTGTAAGTGCTGCTCCCGACCCTGTTCGTGGTCAGGTTGTAAAGGCTTCTATTGTGCTTGTCAAGGGTACTGAGGGTACGGAAGAACTCAAAAAGGAAATTCAGGAGTACGTTAAAAAGCATACTGCTCCTTATAAATATCCGAGAATTGTTGAGTTCCGTGACGAACTTCCCAAGACTATCAGCGGTAAAATCCGTCGTGTTGAGCTTAAAGGTTAAGTTTTTATATCAGTCGTGGAGAAATCTGCGACTGATTATTATATAAAGGAGAATTTTTATGACTTTATCTGAACTTGAAAAAATTATTGATGTGAAATTCCCGAAAAAGTTCCATGAAATCTATGAAACAGGTGCTATGGAATGGATAGAAGTCGGAAGCGAGAAATTCAACGAAAACAGAGAACATTATCTCAATGACCCAAAAGCGTTTCTTATGTTGAATTGTGATGCTGAACCTGCTTTTTTTGAGGAGATTCCCGATTATATCGAAGGACTGAGTGAATTGATTGAGTGGCGTGAAGAAAATATGGACGAGAAGCTTGACGAAAAATACAGGCTGATTCCGTTTGCAATGAATGGCGGTGGAGATTATTACTGTTTTCTGTACGAAAAAGGAGCAGGTGAACCAAAAGTTATAATGTTTGCCCACGATACCTGCGATTTGCCTGATGTTATCGGCAAGGATTTTGATGAGTTTCTTTATATAATGATGCTTTCGGCTGTTTCGTATGCTGTTGACGATGAGGACTTCTCTGAACTGGAGGGCGAACAGTGGAAAAATAATCTCAATTATCTTCTTCCTGAATATAAAAAGATGATTACAGAAAATACTACAGAAAGACTTGCTGATATTTACTGGTCTCTTGATTTTGACGAGGCTGAAATCTTTAGTTAAATATAAAAAATATTTTGAAGTTCCTGGAATTTTCTTTCGGGAACTGCCATTTTTTGCCGAAATACAGCGAAAAATCAACCAAAAAAATTTTTTTGAAAAATTTTCAAAAAACCCTTGACAAATCAAAAAAAGTGTGATATAATAATATACGTCGTCAGGGACAAGATGAAAACCGAACGACAAGAATAAAATGGCAATGTGGGGGTTTAGCTCAGCTGGGAGAGCATCTGCCTTACAAGCAGAGGGTCACAGGTTCGAGCCCTGTAGTCCCCACCACAATGGCCCGGTAGTTCAGTTGGTTAGAACGCTAGCCTGTCACGCTAGAG
>JAIDNR010000248.1 GCA_029063695.1 Ruminococcus sp. | reverse complement strand
CGGCGTAACAGGTGCAGATGCTATAGCACTTCAGCTTATTGAAGCAAAAAAAATCACACAGTCCGAATTGCCACTTACCATGGAACAGTATAATGCACTTTTAAACGAATAATTACCAGATAATCAAAAATCAGTTTCAGAAGCGTGACTTTTTACGAAAATTAAAATCCCCTACTTTTCTCTCCTGAAAAGTGAATAACAACAAGCAAAGGCAGACCTGAAAAACAGTCTGCCTTTTGCTTTATTATTTTATTAATTAGTACTGCTTCCGATACGTTCAACTTTCATAAGATTTGTTGTACCTGAAACTCCCAGAGGAACACCTGCCGTAATTGCAACAAGGTCTCCATCCTCAACGAGACGATGTGATTCGGCTTCATTTACTGCTGCTGCAAAAAGTTCGTCTGTACTGTTCTTTTCATCGATTATATATGGAATAACTCCCCAGCTCATATTCATCTGACGGCATACAACCTCACTCATAGTACAACTTATAATCGGACAGCATGGACGGTATTTTGAAATAAGTCTTGCTGTCTGTCCGCCGAGTGAAACGGTAATAATTGCACTTGCATCAAGGTCATGAGCAGTTGTAACGGTAGCATGGGCAATTGCTTCTGCAATATTTCCCTCAGGATTTGAACGTCTCTCGGCAAATTCTGCCTTGTAATCAATATTGTTTTCAGTAGTCTCAGCAATAAGAGCCATGGTTTTTACTGCCTCAACAGGATAAGCACCTGCCGCCGTCTCTCCCGAAAGCATGATAGCACTTGTGCCGTCATAAATAGCATTAGCAACGTCCGTAATTTCAGCTCGTGTAGGACGTGGATTTGTAATCATCGATTCAAGCATCTGTGTAGCTGTTACAACCTGTTTTCCTGCGTTATATCCCTTGTGAATAATTTCTTTCTGAATTGCGGGAATCTGCTCAAACGGAATCTCAACACCCATATCGCCTCGTGCAATCATGATACCATCAGCAGCTTCGAGAATCTCATCGATATTCTCAACGCCGTCACTGTTCTCGATTTTTGCAATAATACGCACATCAAACCAGCCGAGACTCTGTGTGAACTTTCTGAGGTAATTTATATCAGCGGCAGAACGTACAAAACTTGCGGCAATGAAATCAAATCCCATTCTTGAACCAAATTCAAGGTCGTCCATATCCCTCTCACTGAGATAAGGCATGGAGAGCTTAACTCCTGGAACATTTATTCCCTTATTATTTGAAAGAGTGCCACCGTGAATAACTCTGCAAACAATATTGGTCTTTGTAACTTTTTCGGCAAGAAGTTCAATAACACCGTCGTTAATCAGGATTCTTGTACCCATACTTACATCACGTGGAAGTTTTTTAAAACTTATGCTTCCTGTTTCTGCCGTACAGGGAACATCTTCTGTGGTAAGTGTATAAATATCACCGTCATGAATCTCAACGGGTTTATCGTCAACAAATCTGCCCAGACGGATTTCAGGACCTTTTGTATCAAGAAGTGTAGCAACGGGCAAATCGAGTTCCCTGCGGAGTTTTTCTACCTCACGAAAACGCTTTTCATGTGTTTCATATTCGCCGTGTGAAAAGTTGAATCTTGCAACGTTCATACCTGCGAGCATAAGTTCACGCATAATATTTTCATCATCGGTTGCCGGACCTATTGTACATACAATTTTAGTCTTTCTCATAAAAATCTCCTTATATTAAATTTTTTTGGGCTTTGTAAAATTAGCCATAACTTTTTTAGTACCGACTTTATCAAAAGCGATTTCAAGCATTGAGTCATTTGACATAGGCGTTACGGATAAAATAGTGCCTTCGCCGAAAATTTTGTGCAGAATTCTGTCCCCTGTCGCATAATCGGCTGTTACGTTGCTTGCAGCCGGAGCAGTCTGACGCTTGTTTCTTGCAAGCTGCTGCTGAAGCGACGAGGAATGTACTTCAGTAACATCGTTGTCTTTTTCAGGAATATTCGTTCTGACAGCAGAATTATCCTTTTTGGTTATATTATCCATGCCGATTTCGGTAATGAATCTTGACTTCACATTTTTCTGAGTCTGTCCGAAAATCATACGTCTGCCCGCACTTGTTATATAAAGATGTTTCTTTGCACGAGTAACTGCAACATAAGCGAGACGACGTTCTTCTTCCATATCATCATCATTGTAGAAAGAACGTGTACCGGGAAAAATTCCGTCCTCAAGACCGATAAGGAAAACGTTGTCAAATTCAAGTCCTTTTGCGGAATGAATCGTCATAAGCATAATTTTATCATCACTGCTGTTGTCGCTGTCCGCTTCTGTATACAATGCAACTTCTTCCAGAAATCCGCCGAGAGTAGGATTTTCTGTACTTCTCATATAATGTATCACAGAAGTTTTAAGCTCATTGACATTTTCAATCTTTGACTCGGAATTTTCCTGAATTTTAAGATATTCAAGATAACCCGTCCTTTCAAGAACAAAGTCAAGAAGTTCATCAAGCGGAAGTACACTTGCTTTTTCAATAAGCTGACCGAACATTGCCGCCGCATTTTTCAGTGCATTCACTCTTTTGGAAAGCGGAGAATATTCTTCACAGTTCACCATGACTTCATAGGGAGAAATTTTCAGGTCACGGCTTATATCCTCAATAATCGCAATTGTTGAATCACCTATATTTCTTTTCGGTTCATTGATAATACGTCTGAATCTCAGCATATCAAACGGATTGTTTATAAAAGCAAGATATGAGGTAATATCCTTTATTTCCTTATGGTCATAGAAACGCATTCCGCCGTATACCATATACGGAATACCTGCACGTACCAATGCACTTTCAACTATATTCGACTGTGCATTCATGCGGTAAAGAACGGCATTTCGCCTATATTTTCCGTAATTTGCATAATCAGCCCTGACAGTTCTGACTATAAAATCAGCCTCATCATTTTCGTCAACGGCTTTGTACCACAGAACCTTTTCACCCTTTTCACCTGCTGTCCAAAGTTTTTTCGGTTTTCTGCTCACGTTATTGGAAATAACAGCATTTGCAGAATCAAGAATAGTCTGTGTGGAACGATAGTTCTGCTCAAGTCGGATTACCTTTGCACCTGAAAACTGATTTTCAAATCCAAGAATATTTTCAATATCTGCACCTCTGAATTTATAGATACTCTGGTCATCATCACCGACAACGCAAAGATTGTTATGACCTGCCGAAAGAAGTGATACAAGCCTGAACTGTACATGGTTAGTATCCTGATATTCGTCAACCATTATGTATCTGTAGCGTGCACGGTATTTTTCAAGAATTTCGGGAAATTTCTCGAATATTTCAACAGTCTTGCACAGAATATCATCAAAATCAAGAGCATTTGCAGTATGCATACGCTCCATATAGAGATTATAGATTCTGGCAATGGTCTTTTTACGGTAATCGTTTCCTGCATTTGTTATCATTTCCGCAGGAGAAATCATTTTATCCTTTGCAGAGCTTATTTCAGAAAGAACTGCTCTTGGTGCAAACTGCTTTTCTGAAACATCAAGTTCTGTCATGACATTTTTAATAAGACGACGGCTGTCATCTGAATCATAAATTGTAAAATCATTACCAAAACCTATGTTCTCAATCTCATTTCTTAGGATTCTCATGCAGGCTGAATGAAATGTTGATGCATTGATTCTTTCTGCCTCTTCTCCGAGTATACCCGCAAGACGTTCTTTGAGTTCGCCTGCAGCCTTATTTGTAAAAGTTATGGCAAGGATATTCCATGGCTTTACGGGATTGCAGGCAGTAATCTCACGGAGAGTATCAAAATCATCTGTTTTTCCGTCTGCATAATCTTTCAGAAAAGCAAAATCTTCTTCGCTGCCTGTGTGTGATTCGTCATAGTAGGCATTTCCGAAATTAATCATATTGGCTATACGATTGACAATGACAGTAGTTTTTCCGCTTCCTGCACCTGCAAGAACAAGAACCGGACCATTGACAATGAAAACAGCCTCCTGCTGCA
>JAIDNR010000247.1 GCA_029063695.1 Ruminococcus sp. | reverse complement strand
TGATATAATCATACTTATAAGGGAGGTTGATTTTATGAATTTGATAAAAAAAATATCATCTTTTATTATTGCTTCATTGCTTGTATCCGCATTGAATATAAACAATATGGCAGATGCTTTTATAATCGACAATATAAACGGCGATGTAAATGCTGACGGAGAAGTTACTGTTGCCGATGCTATTATGATGCAGAATTTTCTTGTCGGCAATGGAAGTCTCATTGACTGGAAAGCAGGTGATTTCAACAGCGACGACAGAATTGACGTATTTGATTTTTGTATTCTCATAGACAAGATTGCACCGCAGAGTAAAAATTCAGTTTATGTAAAAGATACCGAAGAACTGAAATCAGCACTTGCAAATGCACAGGCAGGAGATGAAATCATTCTTGCTGAAGGTGAGTATATTTACAGCGGTTCAACGCCGAAAGGACATATGTTTACAGGCGAAGCGGACGGCACTGAGACAAAACCTATTATTATACGCTCTGAAAACCCTGCAAATCCGTCTGTTATTTCAGGAATAACCGTAAATAAAAATTATGCACTTACCATTACAGGTGACTGGTGGGAAGTACGCAATATCAAGGTCACAAACGCATCAAAGGGAATTATTCTGGATAATTCAAATCACACAAAGCTGATTAACTGCGAAGTGTACAATACAGGAGCAGAGGGCATACACTTTCGTGACAACAGTTCATACTGTCTTGCAGATTCCTGTCTGATTTATGATACAGGAGTTATTTCTCCGGGTTACGGTGAGGGAATCTATGTGGGAAGTGCCAAAAGTACTACGGGATACGGCTATAACTGTGATTATAATACAATAAGCGGCTGTATTTTCGGTGCAGGCATAACTGCCGAACATATTGATATAAAAGAATATACCACAGGAACTGTAATAGAAAATTGTATTTTCAACGGTATGGGAATAAGCGGTGAACATTATTCAAAGAGCTTTGTGAATATCAAGGGAAATGACTGTATAATCCGCAACTGCACAGGCTACAGAAACGGCTGTGAAAAAATCACACGTGCCTTTGAATCAAATCAGGTAGTTGACGGCTGGGGACAGAATACACAGGTTTATGGAAATAAAGTCTATATGGATACTGCTGTCAATGTAAACGGCGGAAAGATGTACTTTCTTAATGCATGGGACTGCACCGCAACTGTATGGGATAACTATATGGCTTATGAGGATGGAAAACTGTTCTCCATTGATAATGAAGATGACCATTGGAACTATTATAACTGTGATAAACTCACTTACGGAGGTAAATAACATTGATAAAAAAATTTATCTCATCAGCAGCAGTACTTTCAATGATTTCCTGTACTGTTTCAGCACCGTTTAATACAAGTTCAGCTGTTTCATTTGATATTTCAGATGTTGTATTTGATGATGTTCAGCAGTATCAGGCAGGAAATGAAGTCATACCGCCGCCGGAAGAACTTCCTGTAAATGACAGCATCAAGGATTTAGATAAGCGTATAATAAAAATCATGATTGATCCCGGTCATTATTCCTATTATAATCAGTCGCCTGTATATGCACCATACTGGGAAAGCGTAATGACATGGAAACTTTCAAATTATCTTCAGGAAGAATTGCAGGCTGTCGGCATTCATGCTGACCTCACAAAAGATTCCCTTGATGAAGACCCGTCACTTAATGACAGAGGTTTCAGCTCAAAAGGATATGACTTTTTCATATCAATTCACAGCAATGCAGGTGCGGCTTCATACGTTGACCAGCCTCTTGCAATAATCTATCAGGATTTGCCGTGGACAACAATTGATGATACAAGCAGAGAAATGGGCGAACTTCTGGCAGTTACTGTTTCTGACGTAATCGAAACAAATCAGAAAGGCATAACATATCAGCGTAAAGGTACGGAAGACTGGGACAGAAACGGTATAATGGACGATGAATGGTACAGCGTTTTATTCGGTTCACGATATGTCGGTACACCTGGTATACTTCTCGAACATTCATTCCATACAAATTACAGAGCCACATTATGGCTTTATGACGATGATAATCTTAAAAAACTTGCCAAAGAAGAAGCCAATGTTATTTTCAAATATTTCAGCGAAAAAAAGGCAAATGAATACACATCATCTGTAATTATTGGCGATGTCAATGATGATGGCATTATTGATGCTTCCGATGCCTCGCTTGTACTGAAGGAATATGCAGCTGTTTCGACAGGAGAAAAATCTGTTCTGGCAGATGAGCTAAAAAAAGCGGCGGACGTTAATTCCGACGGTATTATTGATTCTTCCGATGCTTCTGAAATACTTGGATTTTACTCATTTGTTTCAACAGGCGGCATTGAAACTGATATAAGCCAATGGAAACAGAGACAGGAAAAATAAAAAATACTGCATAAATAAAAGCTGCATTGTGCAAAACAACGCAGCTTTTTGATTTGTCCTTTTCAGGAAACCCAATATCTTAAATTTTTGCAGAAAATTTATTTCTCATGAGACAATAGTCAAATACATCAATTCTATTGTCATTATTCAAATCTCCTGCCTTCCAGTTCGGCAAATCACCATTGCCGATAAGCCAGTTCGTCATAATCACAAGGTCAGCAATATCAAATTCTCCGTCATCATTAACATCACCTGTTAAAGTTTCTTTTATTGCTGTGGGAACAATCCAGCCGCCGTCATCAACAATAAGACAGAGCATTTTTATTGTATCACCATAATAAACATCATTGCCATAATCAAGAAGAACATCACGGATTTCATCATGCCACTGTGTATTATTACCGCATTTTGCAGAAATAAGAAGCGGTGCGATAAAACACAGGTCATTATAATCCTCAATTGCCGTACCCGCCGGAGTATATCCTGCCATAATTTCCCATGGGTCACCGTTTACTTCATTCATCATAAAATCATCAATGGCATTTGCAAAAGCAAGAGCATCTTTATTGCCATTTATCAGATAATCCATACTTATACGCCACGGCACACGGCAACTGTTGTAATAATAATTACCATCGTTTTCACTTTCAAGGAAGTTTGCAGGTGCGGGAATATATTTTCCGCCTGAATCACGTATTACAAAGTCGGGAAGTATTCCTGTTTTATACTCCTCAACAATGCTGTTAATTATGCTGTAAGTAGTATCATAAACTTTAAGCCAATCGTCATTGCCTGATACTTCCGCAAACACAGGAAGATACTGTACAATGAAATCAGAACATCTTGTTGCAGAATAATAATTTTCTGTTTTATCACATTCCGATACCCAGTCGCCGAGAGTAAGAGTCCAGTATTCGTGATTCACATCATACTTCATAATATCATCAATAACAGCCACTGCTTCAGAATAATAGTCGATTTCTCCGTCACTTCCCCATATTGAATCAGCCATAAGAAGTGAATAAGCAATATCCATATCACCATCTGTTGCGGAATCACATAATCCACCAGTCATACTTCCTTCATCAGCTCCGTCAATAAGAGCAGTTCCGTTATCGCACTGCTGCCATGACATAAGATTAGAACCGATGTCGCTTGGGTGTGCCTTAAAAAAGCGATACATTCCATCAAAATATTCTTTTGCATTTTCGTCATATTCAGCCATACTTGCTGTAATCAGCATACCATAGCCATGAGCCTCGGAAACAGTAACAGGAACAGAAGTATTCCCGCCCTGATATTTTTCTTCGCTGTAGTAAACATAGTATTGCGTTTCGTCTGTAACATACTTATCCTTAACAAGATATTTCTGCTTCCAATTATTATAAAAGCTTAAAGTATTTTCTGAAATCTGAACTTCCGCAGCCGATACTGAAACCGCTGCAGGCATAATTCCCTGTGCAATGACAGCCGCAAGAATGATTGCAGGTATTTTTTTTATCCATTTCATAAAATGACCCTCCCGAACAATATTTTCATTATTATATCATGATTTTTCGATAAAATCTACCTGTTTATTCTGTAAAACTTACTGTATATTATGA
>JAIDNR010000246.1 GCA_029063695.1 Ruminococcus sp. | reverse complement strand
ATAAATAATGAAAGTATTTCTTGCTATACTTCTTGCGGCTGTATTCGGTTATTTTCTGGGAAGTCTCAACTTTTCGCTTATCATTGTCAGATTTATTAAAGGCAAGGATATCCGTACAATGGGCAGTAAAAATGCGGGACTTACAAACACATACCGCTGCTGCGGAGCTCCGTGTGCTGTGCTTACTCTTATCGGCGATTTATGCAAGGGTGTTTTTGCCGTAAGTCTTTCAAAACTTGTTGCAACTGCACTGGAAGCAGGTTTCAAGCCAGATAATGATACATTATATATCGGATTTATTGCAGGATTTTTTGCGATTATCGGTCACGTTTTTCCGATATACTATCATTTCAAGGGCGGAAAAGGCGTACTTGTCGGAGTTTCGGCGTTTCTTGTAATTGAACCTCGAGTATTCCTTGCACTGATTATAATTTTTGCCGTAATGCTTGCATTATCAAAGTATGTTTCTGTATCATCAGTCATTGCGACGGCTTATGCACCTCTTGCCATACTTCTTATGTCATGGCTTGTCGATGGCTGTTCATTCGGCAGAAGTTTTCTTTATATGGTGCTCTGCTTACCTATGGCGGCAATGGTTATATATATGCACCGTTCAAATATTGAGCGTCTCAGAAACGGTACTGAATCAAAGTTTTCATTTAAGAGAACAGGAAAATAATTCAACGAAAGGCGGTATAGTATGGCTGATATTGTTATTCTCGGCTCAGGTGGATTCGGTCTTAGTCTTGCTGTTTCAGCAATCAGAAAAGGCAGACACAATGTTACTGTATGGTCAAAATTTCAGCAGGAAATTGACAATATAAAAGCAGATGGCGAACATATTCAAAAGCTTCCAGGCGTAAAGATTCCCGAAGAAATCAATCTCACAAGCGATATTTCATGCGTAAAAGGCTGTGATATTCTTATTTTCGGTATTCCGTCAAGTTTTGCACGTTCGGTTGCACAGCTTGCAAAGCCTTATGTTGACAATAACATGGTTGTTGTCAATACAGGAAAAGGAATTGAAGAAGGAAGTCTTAAACTTCTCAGTGATGTTATTACTGAGGAACTTGGCACAGAAAAGCTTGTTGTACTCTCAGGACCTTCACACGCTGAGGAAGTCGCAAGAGCCATTCCTACAACTATGGTTGCCGCATCTGTCAACAAAGAAGCCGCAAAGTACATTCAGGAAGAACTCGGTGGCAGTACTCTCAGAATTTACCTGAATGACGATGTAAAAGGCTGTGAACTCGGCGGAGCGTTGAAAAATATTATTGCACTGTGCTGTGGAATCTGTGACGGTATGGGCGGTGGTGACAATACAAAAGCCGCACTCATGACAAGAGGAATCCACGAAATAGCAAAACTCGGCAGAGCCGCAGGTGCAAACGCTCTTACTTTCAGCGGTCTTACGGGTATCGGTGATTTGATTGTTACCTGCACAAGTGTTCACAGCAGAAACGCAAGGGCAGGCAGGCTTATTGGTCAGGGAATGTCACCCGAAGAAGCAGTAAAGCAGGTTGGCACTGTCGAGGGATACTTCTGCTGTCATGCCGCATATAAACTTGCACAGAAATTAGGTGTGGAAATGCCTATAACCGAACAGCTTAACAAGGTTCTGTTTCATGGCGGAAATGCAGAGGAAGCAATTACTGCACTCATGAGCCGTCCGATGATATACGAACATGAAGAACTTCAATTATAATATGAGGTGAATTAATTATGCAGAAAATTCTTAAATATCAAGGTCATATCCGTAACTGGAAAAGTCTCTGCGGTGAACTTGAAATCGACTGTAATCTTACGAGAGAACAGCGTGAACATGAAATTATTGTAAAATCCTATGAAAAATGGGGAAATTCAATGGCGGAGCATCTTTACGGAATGTTTGCATTCTGTATTTATGATTCCGAAAACGATAAGCTTTTCGCACTCCGTGACCATTTCGGCACAGTGCCATTTTATTACTATGTAACAGCTGACAAAAAGCTTCTCTGTGGTACGTCAATCCGTGAAATCATTGCTGAAAATTGCTTTGTCAAAGAACTCAATACCGATATGCTCCAGATTTATCTTACTCTCACCTATGTTGCAGGCGAAGATACATTTTTCAAGGGAGTAAAAAAGCTTATGCCGGGTAATCTGTTGGAATTTAAAGACGGTGAGCTTAAAATTGAACGCTACTGGAAACCTGAGTTCAAGCCCGATTACAGTAAAACGGTTGACGAATGGGCAGACGAAATCCACAGTACTATACAGCAGATTATGCCCGAAGTACTGGAAGAAAACGAGACTGCGGAATCGTTCCTGTCGGGTGGAGTTGATTCCTCATACGTCCTTGCGATGTCGAATGTAAAGACTACCGATTCATGCGGTTACGATGACGAGCGTTTTGACGAATCGCCTTTAGCAAAGAAAACTGCTGAAATTCTTGGACGTGAGAACAACCGCTGTCGTATAACTCCCGAAATGTACTTTGATATAGTTCCTTATGTCATGTACAATATGGAACAGCCGCTGGGTGATGCATCGGCAATAGTATTCACAATTGGCTGTAATGCGACTGCCGAGCATACGAAAATATGTTTTTCGGGAGAAGGTGCGGACGAATTTTTCGGCGGATACAATATGTACCGCAATGCCGAAAGATACGGTGATAACCTGAAAACCTTCTATGTTGGCAATACCAACATCATGAAAGAAGACGAAAAACAGCGTATTCTGAAAAATTACAATCCCAATATTCTGCCGATTAACCTTGTTAAATATATTTATGACGAAACAGAGGGACTTGACCCGTTGTCAAAGATGTCAGATGTTGACATTCAGATTTGGCTTGAGGGTGATATTTATCTGAATGTAAACAAGATGAGCCGTGCGGCAGGTCTTGAAATTCGTATGCCATTGACAGACAGACGTATTTTTGATATTGCGTCACGTATGCCATCGGAATATAAAGTAAATGATGTGACGAATAAAGTCGCATTCAGAACAGCCGCCGCAAAAGTACTTCCCGAAGAAATCGCATTCCGCAAAAAACTGGGATTCATTGTTCCTATCAGAATATGGCTTGCAGATGAACGCTATAATGCTGATGTAAGAGCAAAATTTGCAGGCGATACGGCGGCACAGTTCTTTAATACCGATGAAATTCAGGCGATTTTTGATGACTATATCGGCGGAAATTCCGATAACTGGAGAAAAATTTGGACTATCTACACATTTCTTGTGTGGTATGAGGAATACTTTGTAAAAAGATAAGAGGTAAAAATTATGTCAAATATTGTTACAAGATTTGCACCGTCCCCGACAGGATTTATGCACATAGGAAATCTGCGTACTGCACTTTATTCGTACCTTATTTCAAAATCTCAGGGCGGAAAATTTATTCTGCGTATTGAAGATACAGACCAAGTAAGACTTGTCGAGGGTGCAGTGGACGTTATACTTGATACGCTGAAAATGACGGGGATTGATTATGATGAAGGACCCGTTGTTGGCGGAGAACACGGACCTTATGTGCAGAGTGAAAGACTGCCGATTTATAAAGAGTATGCCGAAAAGCTTATTGAAAGCGGTCACGCTTATTACTGCTTCTGTACACAGGAGAGACTTGATTCTCTTAAAGACGATAAGGGAATAGGCGGCTATGACGGTCATTGCCGTAATCTTTCAAAAGAGGAAGTCAAAAAGAATCTTGCTGAGGGAAAGCCTTATGTAATTCGTCAGAGAATGCCCGATGAGGGTAAGACTTCATATACCGATGTTGTTTATGGTGAAGTTGAGATTGATAATTCCGAACTCCGTGACCAGATTATGATTAAAGCGGATGGTTTCCCGACCTACAATTTCTGTCACATCGTTGACGATTATCTTATGGGTGTTACTCATGTTGTACGTGGAAATGAGTATCTTACATCTACACCGAAATACTGTCTGCTTTATGATGCATTCGGCTGGGAACGTCCGACTTATGTACATCTTCCT
>JAIDNR010000245.1:1775-2454 GCA_029063695.1 Ruminococcus sp. | reverse complement strand
TTTCCGTCCTGTCTGCCTGCACGCTCATATAGAGAGGCAAGGTCAGTGTACATATATCCGGGATAGCCACGACGTCCGGGTACTTCCTTACGTGCTGCTGAAACTTCACGAAGTGCATCAGCATAGTTTGTTATATCAGTCAATATAACAAGAACGTGCATACCTTTTTCAAATGCAAGGTATTCAGCTGCTGTAAGAGCCATTTTCGGAGTTGCGAGACGTTCAATAGCCGAATCGTTGGCAAGATTAACAAAAAGTACGGTTCTGTCAAGTGCACCTGTATCCTTAAAGCTTTTTACAAAGTATTCCGATTCTTCAAAAGTGATTCCCATTGCGGCAAACACTACTGCAAACTGCTCATTGTCTCCTAAAACTCTTGCCTGACGTGCAATCTGTGCAGCAAGCTGTGCATGAGGAAGTCCGCTTGCCGAAAATATCGGAAGTTTCTGTCCTCGTACAAGCGTATTCAGTCCGTCAATAGCAGAAACACCCGTCTGTATAAATTCCTGCGGATATTTTCTTGCAACAGGATTCATCGGAAGTCCGTTAACGTCCATACGCATTTCAGGTATAATTTCAGGACCATCGTCAATCGGATTTCCCATACCGTCAAAAACTCGTCCGAGCATATCTTCTGATACGCCGAGTTCCATCTGGTGACCTGTAAAAACAACTGCAC
>JAIDNR010000245.1:0-1765 GCA_029063695.1 Ruminococcus sp. | reverse complement strand
CAACTGCACTGTCCTGTAGATTGATACCTGCGGAATTTTCAAAAAGCTGTACAAGTGCATTGTTTCCATTGATTTCAAGCACACGGCAACGTCGTTTTTCACCGTTTTTAAGGTGAATATCAGCAAGTTCACCGTATGTGCAGTTCTTAACTCCCTTTACAAGGAGCAAAGGACCTGCCGCTTCTTCAATAGTTCTGTATTCTCTGGGCATTATTAAGCCTCCTTACATTTATCAAGTTCTGCTGAAATTTCAGTAGACAGACGGCTGAACGCATCATCTGTATTCTCCTCGGCAATATACTTGAAACGTCCGATTTTCTCACGCACTGCAAGACCTGCAATTGTTTCAATATCAGCACCCTTTGCAACTGCCGCTTCTGCTTCGTCATGGAAATTGAGTATCAGTTTCATCATATACAGCTGCTTTTTGAGACTTGTATACGTATCAACTTCATGGAAAGCAAGCTGATGTAAAAAGTCCTCACGGATTGAACGGGCAGTCTCCATTTTAAGACGGTCGCCTGATGAAAGAGCGTCCATACCAACAAGCTTGACTATTTCTTTAAGTTCAGCTTCATCATTGAGAATTGACATGAATCTGCTTCTAAGTTTTACCCAGTCGGCAGAAACATTATTGTTGTACCACTCTGAAAGTGAATCGGCATAGAGTGAATAGCTTGTAAGCCAATTAATTGCAGGAAAATGGCGCTGATAAGCAAGGTTTGCATCAAGTCCCCAGAAAACTTTCACAATACGTAAAGTAGCCTGAGAAACAGGTTCGGATATATCACCGCCGGGCGGAGAAACTGCTCCGATAACCGACAATGCTCCCTCACGTCCTTTTGTGCCTCTGGAAATTACACGTCCTGCACGTTCATAGAACTGAGCAAGACGGCTTCCGAGATATGCGGGATACCCCTCATCACCTGGCATTTCCTCAAGTCTTCCCGACATTTCACGTAGAGCCTCTGCCCAGCGTGACGTTGAATCCGCCATAAGGGCAACCGAATAGCCCATATCACGATAATATTCGGCAATTGTGATACCTGTATAAACAGATGCTTCACGTGCTGCAACGGGCATATCGGAAGTATTTGCAATAAGCACTGTACGTTCCATAAGTGATTTGCCTGTTTTAGGGTCAATGAGTTCTGGAAATTCATTAAGAACGTCCGTCATTTCGTTTCCACGCTCTCCGCAGCCGATGTAGACAATAATATCAGCCTCTGCCCATTTTGCAAGCTGATGCTGCGTAACTGTCTTACCGCTTCCGAATGGTCCGGGAATTGCAGCTACACCGCCTTTGGCTATCGGGAAAAGACAGTCAACAACACGTTGTCCCGTAACAAGCGGCATATCGGGAGAAAGTTTCTTTGCATAAGGCCTGCCCCGACGGACTGCCCATTTCTGCATCATACTCAGTTCTTTTTCTCCATTTGACGTATTAATTACACATATAGTCTCGTCAACGGCAAATTCGCCCTCTTTAATTGATTTAACTGTACCCTTTATTCCATTAGGTACCATAATTTTATGAAGCACTATATCAGTTTCGGGAACTGTGCCGATAACGTCACCGCCCTCAACAATATCTCCTGCTTTCACTGTAGGAGTGAATGACCATTTCCTGTTACGCTCCAGTGAAGTTACTTCAACACCTCTTTCAAGGTTATTTCCGCAGACCTTGCGTATTGCTGCAAGAGGACGCTGAATACCGTCATAAATACTTCCTATAAGTCCCGGACCAAGTTCGGCACTCATAGGC
>JAIDNR010000244.1 GCA_029063695.1 Ruminococcus sp. | reverse complement strand
TGCCGTAATTGCAGCAGGCATTGGCATTATTGCAGATAAATTTGAAAAAGATATTGACAATAAACCTCCTGTTCCCGATATTCCACCGATTATCATGGAAACAACAGCAGAAGCGAACAGTAAGCTTACAACTATGGTTAATGGTAAATCGTCAACTATGGAAGTTAACAATAAATCAACAACTGCAATTAATGTCGAACCGTTGATTACAGAAACTAATAGTAAGCCGGCAACTACAGTTAATGGTAAATCGTCAAACATAGAAGCTGACAATAAATCGACAACTGCAATTAACGTCGAACTGTTTACTATGAAAACTGATAGCAAGCTGACAACTACAATTAACGATAAACCGTTAATCACGACGACTTCCGTTTACTATTCGCAGATATTCCGCCACGATTACACCATTACGGAAACAGCTCAGGACGATTCACTTATTTACGGCTATCCAGATTCAGATATAGTACGTCAATTTTTTGCAGATTTTGGTATTGAAAACACAGGTTATCCGTTATATATGGAAATGGCACTCGGAATTTCACAGGCTCCTGTTGTTGAAGGTGAAATAATATCAGTTGAATACACGGATTTGAATGGCAAACCGCTAACCATATGCGATGTGCGTATCTCAGAAGTTTTTGATTTTTATGTCGATGATGTCATGAATATGGGCGACGTTATACGGATTGCGATGTATGGCGGATATATGCCAGTGAGCGAATATATCGCACTCAATCCCGATGATACGATTTTTGAGAACTGGTCTCAGGAGCAGATTGATTCGACAATACTTTATGAGGCAGGCGGAAATGAGATTATGCCTGAAGTCGGAGACAGTTATCTGTTTGCACTTTATAATGACAAAAGGGAAGTTAATGGTAAACTGCTGTATTTTCAGCTTGCATACAGCGATGTATTCCGTTTTTACAGAAACGGCGATGATTATATCTGCTGTAATTCTGCCGCAGACGGTAGTATAACCTATGAGCAGATGAAAAGAATCACAGACAACAGTAAATATTATTTCCATGAACCTGACGGCAACAGAAAAATCATGATAAAAGATGGTACTTTCCTTATTGACGGCGTACAGCATTATTATTCTGTTAAATCCGACGGCACAGTTGCTTATCTCGGCAGTTCCGGAACAGACGACGGATTTTTTCCTTACCATTCGGTAGAAAACTACACTATAACATGGAATGATTCAGACATTGTTATAAAGTACCATACACATTCAGACAATGATTATTATGAAACAATTGTTCTTGATTATCCGAAATAAAAAATCCTGCATATAATGTATGCAGGAGGTGAATTTTATGCCAAAGGTATTTTTAAGTCCTTCAACGCAGGAATGGAATAAGTATGCAACTGATGGCAACGAGGAACTTTACATGAATCTTCTTGCCGATAGAATGGAACCTTATCTCCGTTCAAGCGGTATTACTTTTGTAAGAAATAACCCGGACAGGAATGTTCAGGGTGCTATAAAGGATTCGAATGCGGGTGAATATGATGTTCATCTTGCACTCCATTCAAACGCTGCACCTGAATCTCTTGCGGGAAAGCTTCGTGGAATCGATATATATTTTGCTCCGAACAGCACTGACAGTGAGCGGCTTGCAAATATCATAGCAAACAATCTGAAAAGTATCTATCCCCTGCCCGACAAATCAAGAGCCGTGCCGACTTACAATCTCGGTGAAGTTTTGCAGACAAGAGCAGTGGCAGTGCTTTGTGAACTTGGATATCATGACAATTATGCGGACGAAGCATGGCTGAAAAATAATCTTGACCTTATTGCAAAAAACCTTGTTCGTTCGCTCTGCGACTATTTCGGCATACCGTTTGTACTTCCCTCAGCAATCCAGTATGGCATGGTTGTAACGGACGGTTCTAATCTGAATATACGTGATTATCCGTCCATGGAAGGGAAAATTATCGGTAAAATTCCGAACAATGCGGCTGTTCTCATAAACGGCGAGACGGGAAACTGGTACGTTATAACATACAATAATATCACAGGATATGCAAGCAAGGATTTTATTTTGATATAAACGACAGAAGACCCGATTGTATTTTACCAATACAATCGGGTCTCTGCCATACTTTCTTTCTTAATAAATAAGGAGCTGTCAAAATTAATTAACATTGCCGAACCGTCACTTTTTCTTTTTCTGACTTTTACTGCTCTCCACTTTTGGAACAGCGTATTTCGGCTTAATGGGTTTCGATTTATTCCTGAACATAACATATGAATATATACATATCAGGATATAAAGTACACAAAGTACGCAGGAAATTACAATAGCTTTCTTAAACCAGTTGGATTTTGTAAACATCTGTGCGGCATAAAGATTATACTTTGTCCATGAACGCTCAACGTCCGAGACGGCAACAAGTTCAACGGTTGCAAGAGGTTCGCCTGAATATTCAAGGGTCACTTCACCGAGAAGTTCCCCTTTTTTGACAGGTGCCTGCAAATCGGTTTTGTACCATGTTATATTGTCTCTGCTTATCAGGGAAGTATCAATCTCATCATACCAGAGCATGGTGACTTCTTCTTTTGGCTTTGCAAGAACGTAACCGCTGTTTGTATCAGCAAGAGCAACAGGGAGTTCTCTTATTTCCGTTTTATCGGCAAGTATAACTTGATATGAGAAGTGATTGAAAGCCCAGTTGAGCAAATATTTTGCATCTTCAAGATGGTAAAAAGTTACATCTCCGTCCTCATCGCTAAGCGGAGACTTCATGGCAACAAGGAGATAATTATGACCGTCCTTGCTTGCAAGCGAGACAATATTTCGTCCGCCAATTTCAAGATTTCCTGTTTTTACACCTCTTACACCCGGATAATAATAATCGCTTTCCGAGTCCATCATACTATTTGAATGATACCACACCCAGTCATTGTGGTCAGGGTGATTTTCAAGATTAGGAACAGACGGATTATAACTGTAAGCTGAACAGATTTTATCAAAATTTGGAACTGTCAGGGCATATTCGGTAAGAACTGCCATATCCCTTGCCGTTGTATACTGGTTCACATCATACATACCTGTGGGATTAGTAAAATGAGTTGAATAAAGACCTATTTCTTCAGCTTTTTCGTTCATTTTGTCAACGAAAGTTGAAACACTTTCACCACCGATATTGTATGCTATAGTCTGCGAAGCTTCAACGGAAGAAGTAAGCATCATAGCATAAAGCAAATCCATATAGGAAAGCACATCACCGTCATATATATCCGCAAAACGCAAGTCATCGTAATATTCAGTATTATAAAGAGAAGAATAAACCTCTTCATCAATAGTGACTTCTGCTTTAAGGTCACTGCATTCTTCAATGCAGACAACAGCAGTCATGATATTCACAAGAGGACCTGGCATTTGCTTTGTATCAGCATTTTTCTCATGGATTATCGTATCGCAGTCGAGATTTATAAGAATTGCCGATTCGCTGTGAATAGTATCTTTTAAAGTAAAATTGAGAGCCTGCGTGCCTGACGGTCTCACAAACGGAATGACCATTACGACAGCAGACAAAAGTGCAAAAAGTTTCGTTTTCATCTTTTTTGAACCTTCTCGAAAAATATATTTATATTTTATCACATATTTTCAGAAAATGCAAGATATTTAA
>JAIDNR010000243.1 GCA_029063695.1 Ruminococcus sp. | reverse complement strand
ATAATATGTTTAAAAAAATCGTGTATTATTATGCAGTATTTCGGCATTTTCAAGTGTTTTTTGCAAATAACATTGAATAAATTTACAATAAATTTGCATATATTTATAGTAAATGCTTTACGGAGGAAAAATATGAAAAAATTAATAATTTTATCAATAATATCAGTTCTTGCACTTTCTTCATGTTCGGCTGATAATACATCATCGTCCGTTGAATCCGAAATGCAGGATATGCAGATACAGAATGAGTCACATTTTTCACAGAAAAACACAGTGGACTATATCCCGCTCAACTTCACAAATCAGGCAGGATTGTGGCTTCCGTATATGGATTTCGAGAATTATATGTACAATAAATCCGAGGACGAATACAGACAGGAAGTAAAAAAAATACTCAGCTCCGCAAAGGCTGAGGGAATAAATACAATATATTTTCATGTTCACCCGAACGGTGACGCTTATTATAAGTCTGATATTTTTCCTAAAGGTATCTACTATACAGGTGATTACGACCCGCTTCAGATTATGCTTGATGAAGCACACGACATGGGAATATCTGTTCATGCATGGATTAATCCATTCAGAATGCAGACTGTTGAGCAAATGGAAAATCTGCCCGGTGATTTCATAGTAAAGCAGTGGATTAATGAAAACAGTCCTATGGTTAAAATTGTAAACAACCGCTGGTATCTGAATCCTGCATACGAGGAAGTATCGGAGCTTGTGAGTGCGTGTGCAGAAGAAATACTTGAAAATTACAGCGTTGACGGCATACATATCGATGATTACTTCTATCCCACAACCGATACTGAATTTGACATTGAAGCATTTGAAGCAAGTGACAGCAATGATTTGTCACAGTGGAGACAGGATAATATAACTAATATGGTTAAATCACTGTATGATACTGTAAAAAATCATAATAAGCGTGTGAAATTCGGAATAAGTCCACAGGGAAATATAAATGCGAACTATAATTCACAGTATGCCGATGTAAAACTGTGGTCAGGTACTGAGGGCTATGCGGACTATATAATACCGCAGATTTACTTCGGCTTTGAAAATGAAACCTGCCCGTTTGAACCCACACTGCACGAATGGGAAAAACTCATAGGTGACAGCGGAGTTTCATTGGTTATAGGGCTTGCGGAGTATAAATTAGGAGAAGAAGATAAATGGGCAGGTGTAACAGGTGAAATGGAGTGGATTGAAAATCCTGATATTATAAACCAGCAGATTGAACTTGTGAAGTCATCTTCTGCCGATGGTTATGCACTTTACAGGTAAGCTAAATATTGGCATATATCAAAACAGCGATAATTATGAGACTCAATGCAAAAGCAGAGGAAAGCCATAAAACAGTCTTTTTCGGGACACTGTACTTTTTCATTATGAATACCGACAGATATACAAGCTGATATATAAGGCATATCGGAATTACAGGATAACAGCACAGCAGAATCGTCATAATAATTATACTGCTCTGGAAAGCATCAAATCCGTATGATGTACTGAATAAAAATCCAAATCCGAAAATAGCCGAATATATACCATAACCCAGACAAAAGACATACGGTGCAAAAGACAGTATGAGTATTATTTTCGGAATTATTTTTTTCATATAAATCTCCTCCTTAAGGAGAATCCCATTGCGATAAAAGTTTAAGCAGAAATACTGTAAGCAGGACAAAAATTATCAGTGCTGATACAACAGACAGTATTGTTACTGTTTTTTTCGGAGTATTCAGCTTTTTCAGTATTAAATTGATAATAATACCTGCATGAAACGCAACAGATAACGGAATGACAGGGAATACAGCACCAAGCGTCAACAGCGTAGCAAGAAAGTAAAGTGAAAACGAACTGAAAAAACCGTATTGAGAAGCAACCCCAAGAGTTGCAACAGCAGGAGCTATAAATAATGCATGATAGGGCATAGCAGATAAGACTAATGCTATTGTGAATACTTTCTTTTTCATGTAAATCTCCCCTTTTGTATATTTTACCATAATTTGTATAAGCTGTGAAGATGATAAATGTCACTAAACGAGTGACAAATGTCACAAAAAAAGAGAACCCCTGAAAATAAGGGTTCTCTCTATATGGAGTATATAATCAGAAGAGTATATCTTTAAAGCAAAGCTGAGGCTCGTGATTATCGAAATCCCAGCTGTGATACGAATCGCCGTGACATCTGCATTTCTCAGAACAGTTACGGCATTTTTCATTTTCGTCGCTGAGATTTTTACGGAATATCTCAAACTTATTTTCCCACACGTCCTTGAATCTGTCTGTTAAAATATTTCCCTGAATAAATTCGGGACGGCGTTCAATATCAAGGCAGGCGGTAATATCACCGTTTGCCATGATACTTGCAATGTATGTACCTGCCGTGCAGAGAT
>JAIDNR010000242.1 GCA_029063695.1 Ruminococcus sp. | reverse complement strand
CATATAGACCATGGTAAATCTACTCTTGCCGACCGTATTCTCGAAAAAACAGAGACTGTCGCCGTGCGTGACATGGAGGAACAGCTTCTTGATAATATGGATATTGAGCGTGAGCGTGGCATTACTATCAAAGCCCGTGCAGTCCGCCTGAAATACACGGCTCAGGACGGCGAGGACTATATTTTCAACCTTATTGATACTCCAGGTCACGTTGACTTCAACTACGAAGTATCACGTTCCCTTGCAGCTTGTGAGGGTGCAATACTCGTTGTCGATGCGTCTCAGGGAATTGAGGCTCAGACTCTTGCGAATACGTATCTTGCAATTGAACACGATTTGGAAGTAGTTCCGATTGTCAATAAAATCGACCTGCCTTCCGCTGACCCTGAACGTGTGTGTGCGGAAGTCGAAAATGTCATCGGCATTCCTGCTATGGACGCTCCGAGAATTTCCGCAAAAATGGGTACTAATATCGAACAGGTTCTCGAAAGGATTGTCACTGATATTCCTGCTCCCGCAGGTGACGTTGACAAACCGCTGAAAGCTCTTATTTTTGACAGCTACTATGATTCATACAAAGGCGTTATTATATACGTCCGAATAAAAGAGGGTACTGTTAAAGTCGGCGATAATATCAGACTTATGGCTACAGGTGCGGTATTTACAGTCGTTGAGGCAGGCTTCATGGACGCCACATCACTCGTCAATAACGGTTCGCTTGAAGCAGGTGAAGTAGGCTATATTGCGGCATCTATCAAAAGTATAGGTGATACCCGTGTGGGCGATACTGTCACAAATAATGACTTCCCTTGCGAGGAACCGCTTCCGGGCTACAGAAAAGTAAATCCCATGGTATTTTCGGGTATATACCCTGCCGACGGTGCAAAGTACGGCGATTTGCGTGAGGCTCTCGAAAAATTACAGCTTAACGATGCTTCACTGTCGTTCGAGCCTGAGACTTCCATTGCACTCGGTTTCGGTTTCAGGTGCGGTTTTCTTGGACTTCTGCATATGGAAATCATTCAGGAACGTCTTGAACGTGAATACAACCTCGATTTGATTACAACTGCTCCGTCCGTTATCTATAAAGTAACAATGACCAACGGAGAAGTGCAGTATATTGACAATCCTACGAATTATCCCGACCCTGCTCTTATCCAGACTGCCGAAGAACCTATGGTAAAGGCAAGTATTCTCTCTCCGTCCGATTATGTAGGCAATATCATGGAACTCTGTCAGGACAGGCGAGGTATATTCAGGGATATGAAATATCTTGACGATACCCGTGTTGAACTGCATTATGAACTCCCATTGAATGAAATTGTATATGACTTCTTTGACGTGCTGAAATCACGTACAAAGGGATATGCAAGTTTTGATTATGAGATGATGGGCTATGTACCGTCAAAACTTGTCAAGCTTGATATACTTCTTAACGGTGATATTGTCGATGCACTTTCGTTTATTATCCATGCGGACAAGGCATACGGCAGAGCAAGAAAAATCGCTGAAAAACTCAAGGAAAATATTCCACGTCAGCTTTTTGAAGTACCGATTCAGGCGGCTATCGGCGGAAAGATTATAGCACGTGAAACCGTAAAAGCCATGCGTAAAGACGTTCTTGCAAAATGCTACGGCGGTGACATCACACGTAAGAAGAAACTGCTTGAAAAGCAGAAAGAGGGCAAAAAGCGTATGAGACAGCTTGGTACTGTTGAAGTTCCGCAGGAAGCATTCATGAGCGTTCTTAAACTTGACAGCTAAAATTCAATTCATAATTATGTATTACGACTGACGAAGAATGGTAATTTTTTATGAAGTATGCTATAGACATATTGATTGCTGAAAGAAAAGAAATTGTAAATGAACTGAAAAAGCAGGATACTGACAGAAACAGAAATCTCGAAAATCTCAAATCCATTGATAAGGCTTTGAAATGGCTGAATATGCTTGAAAAGAATAACATTGAAGATGTCAGTAAGTTTGAGTTTTTCCGTCTTCCTTTCAAGGAAAACTGTTTTGCAAGTTACAGAATTATGTGTGATAATGAAGCGGAATCCATTCAAGATTTACAGGACGAAAATATTAAACTTTTTCCTGATGATGTAATACTGAGAAGAAAATAGCAAGAAGATTTTTTTATAATTCATAATTATGCATTCTTAATTATGAATTATAGGAGAGAATAAATATGAAAAAACTTAAAAGTCTGAAAATGTGCAAAATGTATATGCCGTCCGACAGGCTGAGAAGAATACGCCGAACAAGACTGCTGAAAAAAGAACTGAAAACCGTTCCGGAAACTCCGCTTGCTGCTGTACTTCCAGAACACGAACCGAAAGGAGATTGAAATGAGCAGTATTTATAATTGTCCGCACTGCGGAAAAAAATCGTTCAATCCTATAAAAAAAGCATTTGCAGGTCAGCTTAATTCAAAGGGCAAAGTCTGCATGGAGTGCGGAAGAAAATGCGTTAACGGCAAGGGTGCAACTACTTTCAATGCCATTTACTGTATTATAGCTTTTGCGGCAATTGTCGTTGTATACCTCAATTCACCGAAAACTCTCGGTACTGATTATGAGTGGATTTATTATAACGAACTGCTGATAAATGCAGGTATTATCACATCTATTATTATTGTTCCACGACTTGTCAATGCGTTTTTCTTTAAACTTGCTCCCGCAATCCGCATTGAACCCGTAAAATGAACACGCTTGGAATCTATATTCATGTTCCTTTCTGTGGAAAAAAATGCAGTTACTGTGATTTCTACTCCGTCTGCTATACAAAAATGCAGGCGGAACTTTACTGCAATGCAGTCCTGAGAAATATAAGGTACTATTCAAATAAAAATAATGTCGTTGATACCCTCTATTTCGGCGGCGGTACTCCCACACTTCTCACTCCCGAACAGATTTCAGGATTCATCACCGAAATAAGAAACTGTTTTAATCTCAAAGAAAATGCCGAAATCACTATTGAAGCAAATCCGAATACCCTTACACCCGAAAGACTGAAAAAACTGCGTGAAACAGGTATAAACAGACTCTCGATAGGTGTGCAGTCCATGAACAATGATGAACTGAAATTTCTTGGACGTACCCATACCGCCGAACGTGCGGAAAAAGCGATTCTTGATTCAGTGAATGCAGGATTCTGCAATATTTCATGCGATTTGATGATTGCACTGCCAAATCAGTCCGCCGACAGTCTGAGAAATTCAATAAATATATTAACAGAACTGCCTGTCCGTCATATTTCCGCATATATCCTGAAAATCGAAAAAAATACTCCTTTCAACTGTCCCGAAATAATAAATATAATGCCCGACGATGATAAAACCGTCGACTTGTATCTTACTATGGCTGAACTGCTCACTCAAAAGGGCTTTGCACAGTATGAAGTCTCAAACTTCGCAGAATCCGGATTTGAAAGCCGTCATAACTGTCGTTACTGGAAATGCCTTGATTATCTTGGCATAGGTCCGTCCGCTCACTCATGCTATAAGGGTACACGATTTGCGGTTAAGTCCGATTTGCAGAAATTTATTAATTCTCCTGTCCAGCCTGCTGAAATAACAGACAGTTCGCCTTGCGGATTTGAGGAGTTCGCAATGCTCAGGCTCAGACTTTCCGAAGGACTTAATCTCAGTGATGTTGAAACGCACAGAAATGATATATTAAAAAAAATTCCCCCGCTTATTAAAGCAGGGTACATAAAATTTGATGGTGAAAATATTGCTCTCACCCAAACAGGATTTTTAATGTCAAATTCCGTTATAGAATACCTGATTTTTTAACATGAAAGTTCCTTACGCATTTGTGCAAGGAGCTTTTTTTCTCTTCTTGATACCTGCACTTGCGTCAAGCCCAGTATCTGTGCCGTTTTTGACTGAGTAAGATTTCTGAAATATCTGAGTTCAATAAGCATTCTGTCATCTTCGGGAAGTTCAAGCATTATCTGTCTCAGTGCAAGCAGGTCTATTATTGTCTCATCAGGTGATTCAACAGGAACGTCAAGCTGTCCTTCATCGTCCGATGCAGTCAGTGACAATAATGGTTGTGATGAACAGAGTGCCTCTGATATATCAGACTCTGTTTCGCCTGTGATTTCCGCAAGTTCACTTACTGTCGGCTCTCTGCCGTTGCATTGTTCAAATTCAGAACATATTTTCTGCAACTTCATTGATAGGTCTTTCAGGCTTCTGCTTACGTGAACACTTCCGCCTTCACGGAAAAGCCGTTTGATTTCGCCTAAAATCACAGGAACGGCATACGTTGAGAATTTCACTCCCCTGTCTGAATCAAATGCTTTAACAGCTTTCAAGAGTCCGAGACAGCCTGCGGAATACAAATCCTCATAGTCAATTCCACGACCTCTGAATTTATTCGCACAAAGATGAACAAGTCCGAGATTTTCTTCAGCCAGAGGCTGTTTAACTTCAGCCGCCATGAACACTCAGCTTCTTTCGCATAGTAACTGTAGTACCTCTGCCGATTCTGCTTTTAACCGTAAGCCTGTCCATGAATGATTCCATGACGGAAAATCCAAGTCCGGAGCGTTCTTCTTCAGGAGCGGTAGTAAAAAGAGGCTGCATTGCCTGCTCAATATCCGGAATACCGCAACCACTGTCCTTGATTCTTATGTATATCTCACGGTTGGGCATGAGCCTTACAGTTATTTCAATTGCTCCGTGAGAATTTCTGTAGCCGTGTACTATGCAGTTGGTAACAGCTTCCGAAACAGCCGTGCGTATATCGGAAAGTTCTTCAACTGTCGGGTCGGTCTGTACGATGAATGACGATACAACAGCCCTTGCCGTCCCTTCATTTACAGACAGCGATGGTATTGTAAATTTTATTTCGTTCAATATTTCCATTTATGCACCTCTTAATCAAATTATTCTGACAATCCTTTCTACTCCTGAAATTTTCAGCATTCGCCTGATATACGGCTGAGGGCTACGTATTTCAAGCTGTCCTCCGCATTCCTTTATAAGCTTATGCCTGCCTATGATAAGTCCAATGCCAGAACTATCCATAAAAGTTATTCCGCTTAAATCAATTGCAAGAGTATCGGGCTGCATTGTAATCACGAACTTATCAAGCTCCGCACGAAGCATTTTTGCGGTATGGTGGTCAATCTCACCGCTGAGGACTGCTATTGCCGTTCCGTTTTCGGATTTTATATTTACCTTCATTTTTATGCCTCCGTCCTTTCGATAGCCACATTATATCATCATACACCCGAAAAATTTGTCATAATCTGTCTGAATTTTTTTGCGATTTTCAGTTGAAATATTTTTTATTTAATGATATAATATACATATATAAACAATAAGGAGAAATTTATATGTCAAAACAATTCTGGAAAGGAAGTGCATTGCTTGCACCTGTTCCTGCCGCACTTGTAACCTGTGGTACTCTTGAAAAGCCGAATGTTTTAACTATAGGCTGGACGGGTATCGTCTGTACACGTCCGCCGATGACTTATATTTCAGTCCGCCCCGAAAGATTTTCTCATGATATTATCATGAACTCAGGAGAATTTGTAATTAATTTAACAACATTCGCTATGGTAAAGCATGTTGACTTCTGCGGAGTAAAAAGCGGTACGGATACAGACAAATTTGCTGTGTGTGGTTTTCATGCTGTACCGTCCGAAAAGCTGTCTGTACCGATTATAGATGAATGTCCCGTATCGCTCGAATGTAAAGTCACAGAGAGTAAACTTTTAGGCAGTCACACCATGTTTTTAGCTGAAATTGTAGGAATAGATGTTGATGAGAAGTACATAGACAGCAAGGGCAAGCTGAATTTACAGCAATGTGGTCTCACTGCCTATGCTCACGGAGAGTATTTTGCATTGGGACGAAAACTCGGCGACTTCGGATTCTCAGTCCGTAGGAAGAAAAAACACAAATCTTGAATAATCATGTAGCTATATCTTCGATAAGCTGCTGTAATTCCCCGTCCGATTCAATTACAATGCCTTTTGTAAGCTGTTCACGGTCATATTCCGAAAGAAGTGAGAAGTCATATTCAATCACCCTGTATGGTATCGAACTTTCTCCCTTGAATACGCCTATTCTTCCGTTGTATTCTTTTACGGTACAGACGGCCGAAGGAAGCGACGGCGGATTTTCTGAGATTTTTGCCGCAAGTTTCTGCCTGTGCAAAGACTGCCCGAATGTGCAGATTACAATAAATCCCGATATTGTTATTGCCGTCATGATTGTGAGATAGATTCGCTTGTCAAGTGAACCTGTCATATTATCACTCCTTTGCTGAATTTGTTGTACTTATTATCACCGATTTTTGCTAAATTATACAAATCTGAAAAATTTTCGGACAGGCTATTAACAAATCTGGATTTATGTGTTATAATATTATTATGTATATCAACTGAAAGGAGAGCATAAGGACAAAATGGCTGATTCAAATTATAATGACAGAAATGAAAACGACCACATAAAGAAACGTAAGAAAAAAAAGAAAAGCAAGGTTCTGATATTTTTTCGGAAGCTTCTTTCTGTTATCATTACAACACTTTTATCGCTGTCACTTGTTATTATCATAACAGGTACTATTGTTGCAACTGCACTCACTGTGTATGTTCTCAGCTTTATGGATGAAGCAACAAGTATCACTCTTACTGAACTTGAGTCCGGAAGCGATACTTATTTTTATGGTACGGAAATCAATGAGGACGGCGAAGAAGAAATGGTAGTTCTCAAGCGTATGAAAACAGACGTTCAGCGTATTCCCGTCTCTATCGAGAAAATACCTCAGCACACACGCAACGCTTTTACCTGCACTGAGGATGAGCGTTTCTATCTTCATGACGGCGTTGACTACAAACGTACATTTTCTGCATTCCTCAACCTGTTCCTGCATTTCTATGATACCGAACAGGGCGGTTCTACTATCACCCAGCAGCTTATCAAAAACCTTACAGGTGCATCGGGTGACAGAAGTCCGCAGCAGAAAATACGTGAAATCTTTGCAGCTATGCAGCTTGAAAAGACTTATTCCAAAGACGAAATACTTGAGGAATACCTTAACTTTATCGGTTTCGGCGGTCCTATCAATGGCATTCAGCTGGCATCTACACGTTATTTCGGAAAAGACGTCGAGGACCTGACTATTGCAGAATCTGCTGTTCTTGCGGCAATTCCGCAGAATCCGAACTACTACTATCCATTCGCTTACAAGACTGACATGGCTTACGATGAAAATGATAATCTTATTATCGACGGCAAGGCAAACAATAAAATCCGTCAGGAACACGTTCTCTGGCAGATGTACAAGAACGGTGCTATCACTTATGACGAGTATCAGGAAGCACTCAAGGAAAAAATACTCTTCGCCGATTCCGCTGAGTACAAAGCTTTACACCCCGAAGTTGACCTCGAAGAAATGGAACAGG
>JAIDNR010000241.1 GCA_029063695.1 Ruminococcus sp. | reverse complement strand
GTAAATATCATGACTTTTGTAATTATCAATGATAGTATCTGCCATTTGTTCACATTCTTCATCATAATAAATTAAAACTTTTTTCATTTAAATTCACTCCAAAAAAAAAGTCCTCAGACAGCGTAAAAACTGTCTGAGGGCGAATTTACTCGCTGTACCACCTCAGTTTATCGGCATAATAATATACCGACCTCATTAAGCTGTAACGGGCAGACCCGTCCGCACTTACTTAATTTCAATGCAGAAACTCCCGAATGTAGTTCCCTGAAAATCCTCACTTTCTCGCACCGGCCGAAAGCTCTCTGTATCAGACATATTCTCAAGTTTTATTCGTTCACTGTTTTTTACATAATAACACAAATAATATAATTTGTCAAGTGATTTATTATTATTTATTTATATAACAAACTTTTTCAAGTTCGTTTATTGCAGTTTCCACCTGATATTCATTAAGTTCAACAAGGTATTCACGGTCTGCTATGATACAAAGTTTATGCTGATATTCATCGCTATCGAAAGTACTGTTCACATACGTTTTAACTCTTGTAAGATTATGCGTAATGTTCTGTATGCTGAAATTACTGATAACATGAATTTCCTTTTCACTATATATCAATGTATATTTATCATCGATATTTATGCCGTTTTTCTTATGGGACATCATTTTACCGTTGTTATACGAATCCTCAACCGCTTCAATATTATAATTCTCCTGATACAATTTTCTTACAGGCAAGGCAATAAAATTCCTGAAACCAAGTTCATAAAATATAAAAATACCAATCAGAATACCGAAAACCGCTGTTATTATTTCTTTTATACCTGCATAATAAAGAGGAATACAGCACGAGCCGAAAATCATGAATAGACCGAAAAAGCACATAATAACAGATGCCATTTTTCTGTATCTTCTCTGCAAATCAGCTTTCATACCTTTTGAATCTGTTTTTTCAAAATTATGCTTTGCAGTATATTTCTGATATTTTTCACGCCATTCAGCCGAATTCAAGTAACTGCCGTCCGTGAAATCGGTTCTGATTTCTTTCGCTTTCCTGTCAGACTTCCTTTCCCTAAAAAAATTATATACAAAAAAAGCAATCAGAATCGGAGAAAGAATAAATCCAAAGACTATCGGTATACCTTTTAAGTACATCAGTAATGGTGGAAAAATTACCGAGCATATTATTCCGATTACGAGTGTTGAAACGGGATTAGGTTCTCTTTGGTTATTTCTGAAATTCATAAAAATCACCACTATGAAATATTTTCTATACTGTTAACAGTATATATGATTCGACTTGATTTGTCAAGCACTTTTTAGTTAATATAAAAAAATATATATTATCCTCTTGACATTTTATGGAATATAGTATATAATAATTATTGTTGACGCTGATGTGGCACAGTCGGTAGCGCAACGCCTTGGTAAGGCGTAGGTCGTCGGTTCAAGTCCGATCATCAGCTCCAATCCTGCGAGTGAATAAACTTGCAGGATTTTTTATAATACAGGAAGTGATATTAATGAAAGATTTTCTCAAAAATTTTTTCGGCAGTCCTATTCTGTCTACTCTCACGGCTGTACTGACCGTTCTTGCAATTGCATTCACATCAGAACAGCCTAATTCTGAATATGACCCCAAAGGCAAAGTAGCTTCTGCACGGCTTAAAGCATTGCAGTCAGAAACAATTACGCAGTCATCTAATATTGATTCTTCAATTTTAACAGAAGCAACCGAGTTACCTAAAAATCTTACCCCTGTTATTGCGGATATTTCAGGAATTTCTGCAACAACACAGGAAATCCCACCATATTCTTCAGCAGAATCCCCGACAGAAACATCATTGTATGAAACATCGGAAACTCCTGTATCTCAGACTGCATTGACAACTGCAGAAACCGCTGTAGAGACTACAACAACTGCCAAACCCCATGTTTATGACTACAGCTATAATTCCGCAGGAGAATCGCCAAACAGCAGTTACTATCAGGACAGGCTGACTATTATAGGTGATTCCATTGCATATGGATTCAATGCTTACGGCTATATTCCATATGAGCATAATATTGCACAGGAATCGCTTGCCATATGGAATATGGACAGCTATTATTTCGATATTGATGGCTATTATGCAGGCGTAATTGATACCGCAGATTACGTCAATTCTCCGCTTTATTTCATTTCAATCGGAATGAATGACATTTATGGCTGTACCTCCGAAGAATATGGTACATCTATGCTGAATATCGCACAGCAGGTTCTTGACCGTGTACCGACTGCCACAATAGTGGTAGGTGCTATAACTCCAATTGCGGACTGGAACGGATATACAACTAATGATACAATACGTTCATTTAACTATGCACTTCAAAGTTCCATAGAGAGTGCTGGAAATTCACAGATACTTTTCTTTGATACATATACCGTGCTTTCCGACCCATATACTCTTGCTCTCAGCGACGACCATTCAAGCGGTGATGGTATGCACCTTTCAAGTTACAGTTATTCATATATACTGAACTGTCTTTTCAATTTCCTTGATTCCGCAAACGTAACAGAACAGATTCAGATTCATGATACGACAGGATATTAATAAATAAATTAACATAAAAACGACTTTAATCAGTCGTTTTTATTTTTTTGAAAAAATTAGTTGACACTAACTTTTTATATGATATAATATAGATAGTTAGTTAACACTAACTAGAGAAAGGAGTAC
>JAIDNR010000240.1 GCA_029063695.1 Ruminococcus sp. | reverse complement strand
GTGCCAAGGTTGTTGCCTTTACCCGTGCAGAACATGATGATTCTGCTGAAACCGAAAAAATTGAGAAGCTTACGGAAGAACAGCTCAGACAGGCGGAAGCTGATGCACAGGAAGAAGAAAAGAATGAAGTGATTGACGAAGCAGAATCTTCCGATGACGATGAGGAAAATAACGAAAATTGAAAGTAATTCTGATTTTATTTATACTGCTGATTGCTGATATTATTATCGAGAATAAAATAATTCTGCACCGCCGATGTGAAAATTTCGGCGGTGATGTCAGAATTATGCACATATCCGATATTCACATGAGCATGAAGGGAAAAGATAACTGCCGTATTTCAAATATGGCGGAAAAAGAACTACCCGATTTGATTTTTATTACAGGTGATTTCGTTTCAAGGTCCGAAACGGATTTCAAATCGGCGGAAATTTTACTGAACCGCTTATGCAGTATCGCTCCTGTGTATATTATTTCGGGAAATCACGAACAAAGTCTGCCGAATTTTCGGCAGACTGAATTTTTGGATATGGTCAAAAAGTCGGGGGCGGTTATGCTTGAAAATCAAGGTCATTATATCACCATAAAGAACCGAAAATTATGGATTGGCGGTGTTCAGCAGGAATATTCCACTTACAAGAAAAATGACAGCTATAGTAATCTTGACAGGTTTACGGCTGAGGATATGAAATCTGTTATGGGTGACAGACCGAAAGGAGAAGTTTTTCTTCTTGCACATAATCCATTGTGGGCAGAAATATATGCAGATTGGGGTGCGGATTACACTTTCAGCGGTCACGTTCACGGCGGTGTGATACGGCTTTTCGGTATCGGGCTTCTTTCTCCCGAAAGAAAGTTCTTTCCAAAGTATTCAAAGGGAATTTATACGATCGGAAAGATGAAACTGTGTGTTTCAGGAGGAACAGGCAAGCTCAGATTGTTCAATCCGCCTGAAATTGTTATCTATAAGATTTGACAAACTCAAATACTGCAAATGCTATCAGAAATACACCGCCGAGCCATGATAAATCATGATTGAGGGAGGCTATCTTTCTTCCGAAAATAGTTCCCAGTGCAAGAGCAATGAATCCTGCTGTCAGAGTGAAGATTCCCGAAAGCAGAGGATTGATTTCATTGAATCCGCAGCTCAGTCCCGTTGAAACTGAATCAAGTGAGCCTGCAAGTGCAAGTGCAAGTGCTTCATGAGCTGATAGTGTCTGAGAGCCGTCAGAATCAGCTGATGTGTCATCAAGGTATAGTTTGACTATAATACCGCTTGCGTTCGATTTAAGGGCTATACAGTCTCTCTCAGACAGTTTGCGAACCAGAGTTCTTACAATACTTTTGAAAATTGTTGTAATTCCTATTGCTGTGAGAATTATGAATCCCACTATACTGCATATTTCGGGTTTTATGAACTGCCCTATAAAGTCCGAAAGCAGTAAAGACAGGGCAAGAACCGCCGCACCTGTGAAGTTTATTACAAATGCGGACAGGGTAGGTATTTTTATATCACTGCTTCTATATGCGGCGGCTGTGAGAAATGTATCGGCACTGACTATAAGTGCAAGGATTATTTCCTGATTCAAGGTCATCACCTCCGCTGTATATTATGATGTTACAGCGGGAGCGGTGATTTGTTAAATTTATTTACACAAAAGGCTTATGGCTTATAACAAGATTTCAGCAAAAATATTGATGTCAAAGCTGTGATTATTCCAGATTCTATTAGGAAAATCTGTAAATATGCGGTTATGCAAAAATTTCAGTTCCTGCCGATTGTAAATGCTGAGGAGATGCTTTACGGAATTATGAAGGTTTTGCAGGAAAGTTAAAAAATAAAAACAGTGATTGACAAGCGGCTATTATCTATGTTATAATAAAATGCAAGAGTAAATGCTCTTGGCTTAATATAATAACAAATGGCAGGTGAAAAAATTTGAGAGCAGGAGTGTCAACGGCTTGTCTTTATCCCGAACTTTTAGAGGACAGCCTTTATAAGCTTGCGGTGAATGGCGTTTCATGCACCGAAATTTTTCTCAATACTTACTCGGAAATGAGAAGAGGCTATGCCGAAAGTCTTAAGGATATGATGAATCGCTTTGACATGAAGTGTACGTCTGTTCACCCGTTTACGTGTGAAATTGACCCAATTATGCTTTTTTCGGACTATGAGAGAAGAACAGCGGATTTTCTGGAATATCATAAGAATTATTTTCAGTTTATGAATATTGTCGGTGCGGATATTTTTGTGTTTCACGGCGGTAAGGCAGATAGGGGTAAGGAATTTTACTGCGAACGCTATTCACGTCTTTTCAAACTGGGAAAATCATTCGGAATTACTGTTGCCGTTGAGAATGTTTCACGGTGTCAAAGCGGTTCATCGGCATTTATACGTGATATATCAAGAATGCTCGGTGATGAATTTGCTTTTGTTCTTGATACAAAACAGGCAGTCCGTGCGGGCGAAACTCCGTTTGCTTTTCTTGATTCAGCCGGCGGAAAAACAGTTCATGTTCATATAAGCGACAACGGTGAACTTGGAGACTGTCTTTTGGTAGGTAGGGGAAATTTCAGATTCAAGCAGTTTTTTGAGAAGCTTGACGGATACAATCGTAATGCAAGTGTTATTCTTGAACTTTACAGAAGCGGTTTCGGCGGTATAAGCGAACTTATTCACAGCTACAGTGTTCTGAGCAGAATGGTTGAGCCTTATAAGTGAAAAATCAGCTTACGGGTAGTTTTCCGCCGTTTCCGTATACGACTGACGCTATTGCCGTATTGTCACAGACAAGAAGTTCGGCGTGCATTTTTCTGTTATCCGGACTGTAGTTCATGACGTTGTATGTGTATATACGTGCTTCACGTCCTGCATATTCACGCAGTGGAAGTCCCTGCTTATCCTGAATTACAGCGTATTCTTCATAGGCTTCGGAAAAATCAGAGGGGATAGTTATATCTTTTACTGAAATTTCCTCAACTTCCCAGCCGTGAGATGCAAAATAAGCTGTTCTGAGACTTTCATCAGATGCGTCTGTGAATGCATTTCCTGCCGTATTCTGCGGTTCTTTGTTGTCCGGAAATATTATGATTACAGCACATAGAATTACCGCTGCTGCGACTGCGGCAATGACAAATTTTTTTGACATAAACAATCACTCCTTGACAATTGATAACTGATAATTATTATTCGGCAAAGTTATAAAAATATGCAGAAATAATTGCCAAAAGCAAATAAAATATCATGGAGGACGAAATGTCACAGATAAGACTTGATAAATTTATTTCTGAAAGAACGGAATATACACGTTCTCAGATTAAAGAACTGGCAGGGCAGGGGAAAATTACAGCGGACGGCGGAGTCTGCCGTAAAACAGATGTGAAAATCGATTCCGAAACGGCAGATGTATGTGTCTGCGGCGAAAGGATAAGAAATGATATTTTCCGTTATATTCTTATGAACAAGCCCGAAGGATATGTAAGTTCGACTGATGACAGCGACGGAATAAGCGTTCTGGAGCTTGTTCCGCCTCAGATGAAAGCAAAAGGTCTTTTTCCTGCCGGAAGGCTTGACAAAGATTCTGTTGGTGCACTCCTTGTCACAAATGACGGAGGTCTTGCACACAGGATTTTGTCTCCTAAAAATCATATACCAAAAATTTATATTGTGAAACTTGCTGAATCATTTAAAAGTAAATATGTTGATTTATTCTGGCGTGGCATAGTTCTCGGCGACGGCGAACAGTGTCTGCCTGCAAGAGTAAAGAGCATCGGAAACTGCGAAAATATGGCTTTTGTTGAACTGCATGAGGGAAAATATCATCAGGTTAAAAGAATGTTTGCCGCTGTTGGAAATCATGTTGAAAAACTGATGAGAATTTCTGTCGGCGGTCTGGTTCTTCCCGAAAAACTGGGACTCGGCGATTGTATGGAATTATTGCACAAAGATGTTGAAAACTTATTTCAGCCCCTCGATTTTGACCGTTTCTGCGATAATTTTTTTAGCGACTTTTCGGCAATTCCCATAAACAAATAAAGTCAACTTTGGCAATTTAGCATCTTGAAATATTTTGAAAAAAATGTTATTATATTATTATAGCTGATACTGCGTGAAAATATCAGCAAGAAATTTTGTAATGGAGGATAAGATTAAATGGCTGGCTTAACACTTAAAAATATTCAGAAAAAATATCCCGGCGGATTCCATGCCGTTCACGATGTTAACTTAGAAATCAGAGATAAGGAGTTTATTGTTCTTGTTGGACCGTCAGGCTGCGGTAAATCAACAACTCTTCGTATGATTGCAGGACTTGAGGAAATTTCAGAGGGCGAGCTTTATATCGGCGACCGCCTTGTAAACGATATTGCACCTAAGGACAGAGATATTGCGATGGTTTTCCAGAACTATGCTCTTTATCCTCACATGACCGTTTTCGAAAACATGGCTTTCGGTCTTAAGCTCCGTAAAGTTCCTAAGGACGAAATTGAGAGAAAAGTTAATGAAGCTGCTAAGATTCTTGACCTTGCACATCTCCTTGACAGAAAACCCCGTGCTATGTCAGGTGGTCAGTGTCAGCGTGTTGCACTTGGTCGTTGTATCGTTCGTTCACCTAAGGTATTCCTTCTCGACGAGCCTCTTTCAAACCTTGATGCCAAGCTCCGTGCACAGATGAGAACCGAGATTTCAAAAATCCACAAGAAGCTCGGTACAACTTTCATCTATGTAACTCATGACCAAACTGAAGCTATGACAATGGGCGACAGAATCGTTTGTATGAAAGACGGCTGGATTCAGCAGGTTGATACTCCTCAGAAACTCTATGAGCAGCCTGTAAACAAGTTCGTTGCAGGATTCCTCGGTTCGCCTCAGATGAACTTCATCGACGCTGTTCTCCGTCAGGATTACGGTCAGTATATCGTTGAGTTCGGTTCAGACGGCCGAAACGGTCAGAAATATGAGATTATCGTTCCCGAATCAAAGGTTAATGATGAACTTGCTCACTATGTAAACAGAGAAATTGTTCTCGGTATTCGTCCCGAAAGCATTCATGATGAAGAAATGTATCTCTCAAACGCAACAACAGGTGTTATTGATGCTTATGTTGACCTTACTGAAATGATGGGTGCTGAAGTTTATCTTTACCTTACTTGTCAGGGCAATAACCTTACTGCAAGAGTAAGTCCACGCTCAACAGCAAGAATTGGTGACCAGATTAAGGTTGCTATTGACCCGAACAGAATTCATATCTTTGATAAGGAAACTGAAAAGACTATCGTTAACTGATTGTCTTTGAATAATTGAATTACTGCAAAGGCAGACGTGCTGTGCATACTACCGAAGCATATACTGCGGTATATGGTCGGGTTTCGGTTCGCTGAAATTAACTGATAACTTACTTTTAAGGCAGCACCAATATGGGTGCAAAAATGAATTTTTATGTGTGCATGGATGTGTGTTATCAAAGTGTCTGCCTTTGCTCTTTTGTGTGTGGTGAATTTTTTGAGCAGAATAAGAGAATACCTTGAATCCCATAAAGAAGAAATGTTCAGCTTTCTTGCGGAGCTTATTGCAATAAGAAGTGTGCAGAATGAACCGAACGGACAATTTCCATTCGGTAAGAAACCTGCAAAGGCTCTTGAAAAAATGCTGAACAAATGTTCTGAATATGGATTTATTACTGAAAATATCGACTGGTATGCAGGTTCGGCGGATTTTGATTCGACTGAACCTGTTCTCGGTATACTCTCTCATCTTGACGTTGTTCCCGAAGGAAACGGTTGGGAAAGCAATCCATTTGTCATGAAACGTAAGGACGGAAAGCTTATCGGTCGGGGTACAAGTGATGATAAAGGTCCTGCTGTTGCGTCCTTATTTGCAATGCGTGCCATAAAGGAACTCGATATTCCTCTGAAAAAAGGTGTCCGCCTGATTTTCGGTACAAATGAGGAAAACGGTTCTGCTGATTTGATTTACTACAGACAAAAGAGAAATCTTCCGCCTATGGTGTTCACTCCCGACGGCGAATATCCTGTAATCAATGGCGAAAAAGGTATGCTGAGAGTGTATTTTTCTGCCGAATACAATGGAGCTTGTGTTAACGGTGGTGAGGTTATCAATGCTGTTCCGCAGAGCTGTTCTGTCGGCGACGGCGAACGCTGTGCCACGCTTTACAGCGGAAAATCTGCTCATGCTTCCACTCCAGAAAAGGGCGATAATGCCATTACTCAGTGTCTGTCCGTTGAGGGCAGGGAAAATAAACTTTTCGGCGGTCTTGCACGTCTCTTTCCACACGGCGAATGGGACGGTAAGTCGATTTTTGGTGATATTTCGGGAATTACCTGTGTTCTCTCTCTACTGAATACGATGAAAGACCGTCTTTGCGGCGGCATTGATATAAGATTTCCGATTGACAGAACCAAATCCGAAATAGGCGGAATTATCTGTGAGAAGCTCAGAGAAGTCGGCTTTGAAATTGATTCCTGCGATGGTTCTGAACCACATTATACCGATGAAAACAGTGAGTTTGTACAGTCTCTGCTTCGTGTATATGAGAAAGTTACAGGTGAAAAAGGTTACTGTATTACAATTGGCGGCGGAACTTATGTACATGATATTGACGGCGGTGTTGCTTTCGGTTCGACTTTTCCACATGAGGAATGCAATATTCATGGGTGCGATGAGTTTATAACAGAGGAAAATCTGTTGAAAAACGTTGAAATAATGGCAGAGACTATAATTAAAATCTGCGGATAGTATGAACATATGAATAATTGAACACATATTTGTAAATAATTCCCTGCTTTCATTTGAGAAAGCAGGGGGTTTTTTTATTACTCTGCTGTCTGCGTCGTTTTGTCGCCGTCTCTGTCCGTCATATCATCTACTGCCGATTCCGCACCGTTTACAATGCCTTCTCCAGCATCTTCAACTCCGTCAACAACATCATCAACAGTATCCTTTACATCGTCTCCGACATCGGAAAAGTCGTCGGAAATGTTATTGTCATCTCTGTTGTCTCCGTTATGCCTGTCATCTTGGTCATTTCTGTCGGAATTTCCATAGCCATAGTCATGTTCTTCATAATATGAGCCGGAATCAGAAGTGTCATTGTCCTTATCTCCGCAGGCTGTACATAGAAATGTTGCCAGCAGGACAAGTGGAATTATAGTCAAAGACTTTTTCATATTATCATTCCATTCATAATTTGAGTTATTGCATTAACTGCAATATGAGTTATTATAATGAATTTTTATGATTTTATTCATGGAAATGAGAAAAAACAGGATAAATTTATATTAAATATAATTACAAAGTTACAT
>JAIDNR010000024.1 GCA_029063695.1 Ruminococcus sp. | reverse complement strand
GAATTAAACAGGAATAATTTGACTTTTTCTTGATAATATGATACAATATAATTTATATTACAGCGTATTTTCTTTCCTCAAAAAGACAATAATATTGTATATACCTGTTAATATTTCACTACGAAATAAAGAAATAAAGTGAAATTTTTAACTGAGCCTATGTATAAGCAATATTTTAGATACATAAAATTAAATTGTCCGCAGAAAAAAGAAAAATATGCTGAATAAAACTGACATAGGAGTATGAGAACATGAATGAATCAAACAAAACAACCAAACGGCTTACGGAATTATTCCGTATAGTCATCGCAATTTTTATGCTGTTCTTTTTAGGTGTGCTGTCAATATCGGCTATATTCGGCACTACAGGCATGGAAATTGTAAAAGAGGGTGAAGGCGTTGACACAATTGTACAGCGAATCCGTGAACAGATAGAAGCGGTGGTATTCTACAATGATAACATTCTCGCAAATCTTATCTGGCTCGTTCTTGGATTTGCCGTTGTATATTTGTTAATGCCGCTACTGAAAAAAATGCCGTTATGGGCAGAACTTGCAATCGTTGCTGCATGGACTATCCTGTTAGGCTCTGTATGGGTAAATACTTCGCAGGTTGCACCAAGTGAGGACAGCTGGGTAGTATCTCAGACAGCTCTTGATTTCTCAAACGGCGATTATCATGAAATTACGGGCGATGACAGATATTTCAGGAACTATCCTTTTCAGCTCGGTTTTGTCTTTTTTGAAGAACTGCTGATTCGTGCGGCAAAACTGTTCGGTGACATTGAAAATCTTGTTTTCATTCAGGAAATTTCTGTTATAATGCTTGCTTCTTCTTATGTGGCATTATTGTTAATGGTGAATCAGGTTTTTGAAGATAAGCGTATACGCCATACAGCATTCATACTGCTTCTGGTCTGCATACAGCCCATTATTTCATGCACATTTCTTTATGGTATAATTCCGGGCTTTGTATTTGCGGCGTGGGCAGTTTATCTGGAAATCAATTTTATACAGTCGAAATCATGGAAAATGAAACTCTTATGGGGAATCTTATCTGCACTGTGCATTACAATTGCGGTTGCTATAAAATCAAATAATCTGATAGTATTGGTTGCAATGGTTATGCTTGCAGTCGTTACTTCTTTCAAGAATAAAAAAAGTCTCTGCAATCTGATTTTATCGATAGTAAGTATAATTTTATGTGTTTTAACACCTGATTTGATTACTTCCATGTACGCAAAGCGTGCAGGTACTGAATTCGGAGATTCTATACCGATGATTTCATGGTTTGCTATGGGAATGCAGGAAGCATCAAATGCACCCGGCTGGTATAATTATGGTGCAACTGTAAGCAATTTTGAAATTTCCGAATTTAATGCAGAGGTTGCTTCCGAACGTTCAAAAGAAGAAATCAAGAAAAGAATAGGTGATTTTTCAGCGGACAAGCAGTACCGCAATGATTTCTACTACAAAAAATTCACATCTGTCTGGAATGAAACATCATATCAGAGTATATGGAACAACAAAGTTCGTGGTCAGTATAAAGACAAGAGCGGTATTGCAAAATGGGTCTGCGATGATGCCGAAAGAACAACAAAAAGATACATGGACATTTTTGCACAATTCATCTTTATCATGTGTTTCTGCGGTATTCTCTATTGCATTAAACAGAAAAACACTTATGCCATGATAATGATGCTGATTACTCTCGGCGGTATGATGTATCACCTGCTTGCAGAGGCTAAATCACAATATGCACTTCCGTATTTTATATGGATGACAGTTTTTGCTTCATGTGGTTTTATCTTTGTATTCGACAAGGCAAAACCGTATATCAATAAATACACTGACAAATATATCAACAGAAATAAAGCACTTGCAGAAAACGGAGGTTAAAATGGATATATTGTATTTAGTAATACCATGTTACAATGAAGAAGAAGTTCTTCCCGAAACATCAAAACAGCTAAAAGAAAAACTTCTTTCACTTATCGAAAAAGGTGAAGTTTCCGAAAAAAGCCGAATAATGTTTGTTAATGACGGCTCTAAAGATAAAACATGGGATATTATCAGTAAGCTTCACAATGAGGACAAAATATTTCAGGGAGTTTGTCTTTCAAGAAATCGCGGGCATCAGAACGCTCTCCTTGCAGGTCTGATGCTTGCCAAGGATTACTGTGATATTTCAATATCACTCGATGCCGATTTACAGGACGATATCAATGCTGTTGATGAAATGGTTGCACAGTATCACAACGGATTTGATGTTGTTTATGGAGTCCGCAATTCACGCGAAACCGATACGGTCTTTAAGAAAACAACAGCAGAGGGATACTATAAAGCAATGAAGCTTATGGGTGCTGATATTGTTTTCAATCATGCGGACTATCGTCTTATGTCCAAGCGTGCACTTGATGGTCTTGCATCATTTAAAGAAATCAATCTGTTTCTCCGTGGAATTGTCCCGATGATAGGCTATCCCTCAACGAATGTCTACTATGCCCGTAAAGAACGCTTTGCAGGAGAATCAAAGTACCCATTGAAAAAAATGCTTGCATTTGCATGGGAAGGTATTACTTCACTTTCAACAAAGCCGATACACATGATAACATGGCTTGGTGCAATGGTGTTCATTGTAAGTATTATTATCCTTATATGGTCGCTTGTACGTCATATAATGGGAAAAACCGTGGCGGGCTGGACTTCTACTCTTATGAGTATATGGGCAATAGGCGGTATACAGATTTTTTCAATTGGTATGATTGGAGAATACATCGGCAAAGTTTATCTTGAAACCAAAGAACGTCCCAGATATATTATTGCTGAATATTTAGGTGATACAGAATAAAATAACTGAATAAAAATATGTAAGTAAAAAATGCTACTGTTTTATTTTTAAAGAATTAAAAAACCTCGGCTCAGAAATTTTTGTCTGAAACCGAGGTTTTATTTTTATGTTAAATTTATAAATCTAAGTTTTTTCACAGAAAAAGCTGTACAGCATAATTAATGTACAGCTTTTTCTGAGTGTCCCCCTTCCTCCGGAACAAA
>JAIDNR010000239.1 GCA_029063695.1 Ruminococcus sp. | reverse complement strand
TCAAATAATCTTAAATCTGTTATGTATACGGAAATGCTCGGAATAAGTTCAAAAATTTTGGAACTTAAAGAAACAATTTCAGAACTCGGCAATTATACTGTCGCAAAACTGCTTAATGCTGAAAAGATTATTGAAGCTGCGGATAATACACTGAAAAGCGGTGGAATACCTGTTTTTGAAACTGTTCAGGAAATTCAGCCCGATTATCCCGAAGAACCTGTTTACCTGAAGCCAAAACCTGCACCTGCTTCCACAAAAAAACGTAATGAAGAGCTTGATAAATTGCAGGCTATGGCAGAAGCTATAGATGGAACTAAACAGGAAAGTAAAAAAAGCAGTGTGAGTTTAGATGATTTGACAAAGCAGGCGGAAGCACTCAAAGGCGGAAAGAAAGTTTCTGATATTCCTGCAAAATCAACTGAAAAATCAGGTGTGAAAAAAGGCGGATTGAATCTTGCTGACCTTATGAAACAGGCACAGGCACTTGATAGCTGAATTAATTAAGGAGAATTAGAAATGAACGAAATTATTATTGTAAAGCCTGAAAAGTGCGTGGGGTGTAATGCCTGCGTAAGAAACTGCCCCGCTCCCGAAGCCAATATTACCAAAATGCTTGAGGACGGCAGATTTGTAACAACAGTAAATCCAGATAAGTGTATAACCTGCGGTGAATGCGTAAGAACCTGCAATCATGGTGCAAGAGACTATATTGATGATACAAGGGAATGTATGCAGAGGCTTTCAAAGGAAAAACTTATAATTCTTGCTACTCCTGCTATCAAGTCTGTTTTTCCGAATCAGTGGATTGGTATTCTTGACTGGTTCAGAAACAAGGGCTGTATCATTTATGATGTTTCTTTAGGTGCAGACATCTGTACATGGGCACATCTCAGAGCTATTGAAAACAGAAAAGTCGGTAATGTCATTACTCAGCCATGTGCTGCTATTGTTAAGTATATTGAAATATATCAGCCGAAACTTCTGAATAATCTTGCTCCGATTCACAGTCCGATTGCCTGTGCAGTTACATATATCAAAAAGTACCTCAGACGTACAAATCCCATAGCTGTTCTTTCACCGTGTATTGCAAAGAAAACGGAATTTCAGGAAACAGGTCTTGTTGAGTTCAATGTGACTTTCAATAAGCTTACAGAATATTTTGATGCGAACGGAATAAAAATCCATTCAAATTCAGAACACGATTTTGAATATCATTTCGATGACCAGCAAGGACAGGTCGGTGCGGTTTATCCACGTCCGGGCGGACTTCGTGATAACCTCTGGCTTCACAATCCCGATATAAATATTACAACTTCCGAGGGTGTTCATAAGGTGTATCCAGAACTTGATATGTATGCTGAAATGCCTGAATTCAAACACCCCGAAGTTTTCGATGTTCTTTCATGTGAGTTCGGTTGCAATGTAGGTCCTGCATCTGGTACGAATCAGACAGTATTTGATGTTATGGCTACTATGAGAGAAGTCGAAAAGGAGGCAAAAAAACGCCGTAAAACAGGATTTCTGGGTAAGGGTGAAGATAAGCTTTTCAAGAAGTTTGACGAAGAACTGAGAATATCAGACTTTATGAGAACATATAGGAGACTCACACCTTCTCCGCTTCCTTCCGATAAACAGCTTGATGCGGTTTTCGAGCTTATGGGTAAGCATACAGAGGCAGACAGGCATTTTGACTGTCATGCCTGCGGTTATCATTCATGCCATGATATGGCTACAGCTATATGCAGAGGTCTGAATACACCAGATAACTGCATTGTCCATGCAAAATCGGTCCTTACTGCACGTCATAGTGAACTTACTGCACAGCACGAAAGACTTACAGATATTACATTAAGATGTCTTGCTCTTTCCGAAAAACTTAAAAATAATGTCAGTGAAATAAAGAATAATATTGATACTATTGGTGATTCTACAAATAAAACAAGTGAAAGAGCACACGTTGTAAATGAACTTCTTACCAATATTGTTGCATTCTGTGAAAGCAATGAGATTATGGACGCTGAAAGTGTTAAGCAGATGGTCCTTATTCTTGAAACTACTCTTAAGGCATTCAGTGTGCTTGATGAGAATGTAAATACAACAAATCAAAGCTCAAATCTTATTATCCAGTCAATTCTTGAAATCAGAAATCTTGTTGACGGAATTAATGAAACTCTTAATGAAACAGTAAATATCAGAAACTAATCTATAAGGAGAATTAAATTTATGCAATGCGAAATCTGTAATGCGGAGCTTCACCCTGACGATTTAGCGTGCAGGGAATGCGGAGCTCCGATACTGCAAAATGTAGAGGGATTTGAAAATTCTATGGCTATACAGAGAATCCTGCGTAAGCTGATTGTTGAGAATTTCAAAAACTCTCCTGTAAATACAAGAAGTCTCATAGCTCTGCTGAGAGATTATATGACCGATTTCAAGTCTGAATGCCGTCTGCTTATCTATACAATTGAATCCGGAGTTCTGAAAAATATGCTTGCGGAAGAAAACAAGGATATTGCTGTAATGCGGGCAAGGAGCTGTCTTATAAGCGAATGCTTTATTTCTGAAATGGCGGCTGAATTTGTCCTTGTCTGCCTGACTTATATGCTGAAATGGCCTTATAAGATTCATGTTGTTGAGGAAAAGCCTGTTGAGCAGGTTGCAGCAGTCAACAATAAAAATGATGCTGACAAAGAAATCCGCAAAAATGTTCCTGAAATGATTTTCCGTCCTGTTGATGCTGTAAGATTCAGACTTTCAAAGAACATTGTAATTTCAAAGGACTACACAAAAATAGAGGGATTCTGCTTTGATAAGTACAAACTTGTGCGTACTGTAAAGCTTCCGCCGACTATTGTTGAGATAGGCGAATATTCTTTTTCAAGCTGTAAGCATCTCAGACTTATCGAACTTCCTGCTTCTGTAAGAATGATTCATCAGGGTGCATTCAGCCAGTGTACAGAACTTGAAAAAATCACAATTCCCGAAGGTGTTCTTGAAATTGAGGATAATACTTTTCTTTGCTGTGAGTCGCTTGAAATAGTTGAGATTCCGTCAACTGTCAGCAGTATTGGTATGCAGGCTTTTTCAGGCTGTGAAAAATTGAAAAAGCTTTATCTTCCGAACAGTATAAAATTTATTGACGAAAACGCTTTTCTCTATTGTCCCGAACTCACTATACGATGCTATGAAAATTCATATACTCACAGATACTGCATTGATAATAAAATAAAAGTAGAAACCGTTGCGGTCGGCAAAGACCTGAGAGCTGAGTTCTGAGAAAGGAGATTATTCAAATGCTTGAACTTAAAATAGGACAGGAAGTTGATTTGGAATTTGGCGGAAAGGCTAAAGTTCTTGAAATCATCGGAAGCGGTGGTCAGGGTGTGGTTTATCTTGTTGAATTTAACGGAATGAAATGGGCATTGAAATGGTATGATATAGACAAAATCAAAAAGCCTGAGGACTTCCGAAAAAATATTCAGAATAATATTTCAGACGGTGCACCAAGCAATCGATTTCTTTGGCCTAAGTATCTTACAAAAGTTTTGCCCGACGGAAGCTTTGGTTACATTATGGAACTGAAACCCGACAGCTTTGATTCTTTTGTCGATATTCTCAATACATATAAACTTGTAATAGACCCTCTTACAGGACGTGCTACAAAGAAAACAGTCCGTTTTTCCACGCTTTATGCTATGGTTACTGCTGTTATCAATATCGTTAATGCATTTCGTCAACTTCACCGTGCAGGAAAAAGTTATCAGGATTTGAATGACGGCGGTTTCTTTATCAATGTCGATACAGGTGCGGTTCTTGTCTGTGACTGTGATAATATCGCCCCTGAGGGAAGCAATTTCGGAATCGGCGGTAAACCCGGATATATGGCTCCCGAAGTTGTTCGTGGAGTATCAAAGCCCGATGTTCAGACCGATAAATATTCTCTTGCTGTGGTTCTTTTCAAACTGCTTTTCAGAGGTGACCCGATGGAAGGCGAAAAAGTTGTAAAGGACGTTTGCCTTACTGAAATTTCTGAACTTAAACATTATGGACAGAATGCACTTTTTGTCTATGACCCGGACGATGCTTCAAACCGTCCTGTACGTGGTATTCATGACAATGTAATAAAGTTCTGGAGACTTTATCCCGACTATATAAAAGATGCTTTTGTCCGTTCATTTACTGTCGGAATATCAGACCCGAACAAGCGTATTATCGAAAATGAATGGCAGTCGCTTTTTATTCGCCTGCGTTCTGAAATTATTATGTGCGGCTGTGGAAGGACTAATTTTACGTCCATGTTTGAGAAACCCGACAATAAAACATACAGATGTCCGAAATGCGGCATGAAGTTTGCTACAATCGGATTTTCAAACACCGAAAATCGTGTTCCACTTTATCTGGGACGCAAGTTCTTTGAGTGTGAAATTTATCCCGACTGTGATGATTTTCTTAATGTTGCCGGAGAGCTTGTTGAAAACAAACTCAGACCTGGTGTTCTCGGTATTAAAAACTGCTCCGAAAAGTCATGGAGAGTGAAAATGCCCGACGGTATTTTCTATGATATATCGCCCGGAAAAGGCTGTCCTATCTGGAAAGACCTTGAAATTGATTTCGGCGGAGTTACCGCAAAAATTTAATTACCTGAAAGGAAGTTGTGTATAATGAGCAATATAAATGAAAATACTGTACCTGACAGTCTGCTTGACTTTGATGATGATGACCCGCTTGGTGCGACAAGTGTTTCCAAAAAAAGTCTTGTTATATTTTTTATGATTGATACCTCTGCAAGTATGAGAGGAAAGAAAATGGGTGAGCTTAATACCGTTATGGAAGAGCTTATTCCTGAGATAAGACGAGTAGGTGAAGCTGACACAGACGTAAAAATTGCTGTTCTTACTTTTTCAACCGATGTAAAATGGATGTATTCAACTCCGATTTCCATTGAAGAATTTGAGTGGGCAAGACTGGAAGCTTCAGGCGTTACAAGCATGGGTGCAGCTTTTGAGGAAATTTCCTCAAGAATGTCACGAAACAGCTTTTTGAATTCACCGTCTCTTTCGTTTGCACCCGTAATTTTCCTTATGACAGACGGCTATCCTTCCGATGATTACAAGAAAGGATTAAAATCTCTCAAGTCAAACAGTTGGTATAAGTTCGGACTTAAAGCAGCTCTCGGAATCGGAAATGAAGCAAATGACGATATGCTTGCTGAGTTTACAGGTTCTCCCGATACTGTAGTTCATGCATATACAGGCAGTCAGCTTGCTCAGATGATTAAAATTGTTGCTGTTACTGCTTCACAAATCGGAAGTAAAAGTATGACGCTTTCTGATGAATCAAGCAAGGAACTGCACGAAGAAGATGTTTTTGCAGCAAAGCAGAAACTTCTTGGTCAGCAGATTCAGGAGCTTGTTTCGCAGGACGATACAAGCAATGTTTCTTTCGACACAGGCTGGTAATCACCTGAATGCTTGGTATCGAAAGGAGTTTGATTAATATGTTCAGTGGATTCAGCAGTTCCGTAAAAGGTGCAAGTCACGAGATAAAGAATATTGTCTGTCAGGACAGTTCCGCACATTTTGCAGGAGAAAATTATGCCGTTGCCGTCGTTGCGGACGGTCATGGCAGCAAGAAGCATTTCAGAAGCAATATCGGTTCAAAGATTGCCGTTGAAAGTACTCTTGCAACAATTGAAAAATTTTATGAAAATCCAGAGGAGTTTGACAGCAATTTTCCGAAAAATCATGATATGGTTATAAGAAATATCCAGAAGCAGATTATTTCAAGGTGGAATGTTTCCGTTGCGGAGCATTTCAGGAATAATCCTGTTACTTCGCAAGAAAAAGCGGATTTTACAAAGGAAGAATTTGCAAAAATACCTGTGGAATCATATTATGGTACAACTCTTGTTGCCGTTGTTGCCTGCAAGGAATTTTCATTTGGTTTTCAGATAGGTGATGGAAGTCTTGTCGGCGTTTTTGAGGACGGTTCGACTGCTCTGCTTATAGACTATGAAGAATCGAATCCTGCAAACATAACTGCATCAATCTGTAATGCAAATGCTGCATCAATGTTTGACAGTTTTTATATTGGTGATAAAAAAGTTCTTGCATTATATGTTTCAACGGACGGTTTATATACTTCATTCGGCAGTGATGATGATTTTCTTGATTATCATGCAATTATTACAAGTCAGCTTTCGGAAGCCGAGGCTTTTGAATCGGCTGTGGTCAAAAATCTTAAGAAACGTTCCAACTACGGAACACAGGACGATATTTCGCTTTCATGTATTTTCGATAAGGAACTTATAAATTCACGACTCGGTGTTTTAAAGCAGAAAATCAAGGAAAATAAACAGCGTCAGATTTCAGGAAAAGTTAAACAGAATTAAATGTTATAAAGAAAATCGGTGATTACTATGGGTACAAATTTTTTTTACAATATGGTCAGAGAATATGCGGAAGCTCTGGTAAAACAGAGACCCGATTGTGCATCGTCAGGAGCTGCAATGATTTGTGCATTCTTGACAAACAAACATGATGTTTTTGCAGGAATTACAGGAATATCGCTTAATAACGGTGCTGTTCAGTCTGTGCCTGCTGAATATCTTGCAGTAAATGCGTTGCGAAGTGCAGGACAAACAAAAGTCCGTCAGATGATAACACTTTCACTTGCTGATTTCAGTGTTGTCAAGCCGGATAGCGGCGGTGTTGCCATGATGATTGAGTCTGATTCCGATAACGGCAAATGTGAAGTTTTTATTTCACAGAATGAATCTGTTAAGGCCTGCGAACTTGTCGGAGGTATTCAGCCCGATGTGCAGAAATCTGTTGAATCAAAACATGAGGAGTTCAGAACTGAAGAAGTAAAGCCGACAGAATCAGAAACCGAAAAATCAAAGTCTGAGGACTTTTTTGAAGGATTTGACAGTCAGGAAACTGAATCATCAGGAAACAATGCTTTTGAAAAAATGGGGCTTGTTTCAGATTCAAATGCAGAATCATCTGAAGAAACGTCTGAGCTCGGTGCACCTGCTGATTTTTCCAGTGGATTTGATATTGATGTAACAAATCCGTTTTATGAAGCTCCTGCTGTTGACAAGGAAGTTGCCACAATTTCTTCTTCATCAAATAATACGCTAGCAAGCACAACTACCAACAGTGAAAGTAAAGTTCCTGCAATGTCAAAAGATGATTTGCTGAAACAGGCGAAGAAAAAGAAGAAAATTGCTAAGAACATTTTCAGTGCAAAAAGAAAGTAATCATTAATTTTTCAGCAGGGAAGGAAGTTGTTTATGGCACTATATATATACAGC
>JAIDNR010000238.1 GCA_029063695.1 Ruminococcus sp. | reverse complement strand
AATTATGATGATACGGAGATAAAGACGGAGATTGCGAAAACGACGGAGCAAGCGGCTCTGAACCGTAGCACATTGGGATATCAAAGAAAGAATCTACTGGAAAATACAGGAGCGTCTAAGACGCAGAATGGATTGACTTTCACAGTGAATGTTGACAAAAGCGTAACGCTCAACGGCAGTCTGCAAGACGGAAAAAAGGCGTCTGTAACGCTCAACAATAACGTAGTGCTTCCAAGAACTACGCTGAAAAAAACTGCCGGATTTCTCATCGCAGCATTCAACAAGAGCAGCGGAGCTTGGGTTGCTACGATTGCAAATACAAACTCTGTGACAGTCGATGCAAGCAACTTCGACTACGATAGTTATGTCTACAAGGCAAGCATCGAGAGAAGCAATTTGTCGGAGTATAACGATGCGGTTGTTTACCCGATGATCTGCTCGGCAGATATTACAGATACTACTTATGAACCGTACAGACCGTCCGTTGAGGAATATATCGCAAATCTGGAAGAACGAATCACCGCACTTGAATCAATGAATCTGACTGCAAATTCACTCAATTCAAGCCTGAATACAGCCGAAATCAGTACAACAGAGGGGGAAAATTATGATTAAGACTTACAAATTAACCGACAGAACTCAGCTCACGGAGCATTTCAATGTGAGCGAATTTAAATGCAAGTGCGGCGGAACTCACGATACAAAGCTCGATACTGACCTTGTGGATAAGCTTGAAAAGCTCCATACTGCTTTGAACTGCTCGAAAATCATCATCAATTCAGGTTATCGTTGCTCATCACACGACAGGAACGTCGGCGGTTCAGGCTCAGGTCAGCACGTCAACGGCTGTGCTGCTGATATTGTCTGCTATGACCAGAAGAGCAATAAGATTTCATCAAAAATCGTAAGCTGTGCAGCTCAGGACTTGGGCTTTGGTGGTATTGCCAACATTGACAGTACTTATACCGCTACCCACGTCGATACACGTACTGATAATTTCTGGAAGGGCGATGAGGTTGTGACTACTGCTTACTTCGTCACCGAAGATTTCTACAAGTACTACGGTCTCAGCAAGTCAGACGTTTATCCTGCATCTGCAAAGAAGTTCAAAAATATCACTATCACCATTGATGGAACAACCTACAGCGGTACACTGGAAGAAAAATAAGCAAAAAAAGTCTCTATTTTTTGTATTTTGTGTACAAAATAAATCCAGCCATTTTTTTTAAAGATTGGCTGGATTTTATATTAAGAAAGGAATTATTATATAATAATGTTAAATAAATAAAATTAGTTTTACATATAACCCACTTGTTAATTAAACAGTTTTAAAACTCTTCTCAAACTTTGCTTTCGAGCCATCCTTGAGAGTAACTTCAACTACATATTTGTAAGTTTTGCCTTTCTGATTAGCGGTCTGAAACCAGATTCCTTCATCCATTGCACTCATATTGTACGTTACTGTATTCGGGGTTCTGGTACACGTATCAACCTGAACGTCGCCTGAACTGTCACATCGATATATGTATGATACAACCTTAATTATCGGAGAAGAATTTTTGCTTCTTATCTGACCAGTTACATCAAATGTGCTGCCTGTTTTCAGCTGACCTGGATAAGACATATCCGTCATTGATATATTAGTTGTTTCAAACGAGCCTTTTTTTACAATAGTTTCGCTGGATGTAGAGCTACTGCCGCTTCCGCTATATGTCGGAGAGCAATAACCCCAAACTTGATTCTGCCAATAATCTCTTGCAACGGTTCCGCCGTTGTTACCCTCAATAGTATATACCTTAACATCAATATTATCACCCGATGTCTTAGATTCAACTTTTACTACAAGTGCTGTATGATCAGGACCGTCGCTATAGTCGTTATTAGTTTCGATCAAAACAATGTCTCCAACTTGAGGAGTATAATTTTTATCCTTTGTTACAGTAGGCTGAGACTTGCCACCATATGACCAAGCTGTAGTTCTTTTAGCATGATATTTCCCAGCATTTTTGTAATCGATCAACAATGATGTAGTGGAAAAACTTGAACTATATGTAGTAGCTCCAGCTTGTTTAAGACACCAGTTTGCAAAAGCGGCACACCATTCTCCAGAAGTACCATATCTCTGACCACTGGTTTCACCTCGTGCAAGTTCTTGTTCTGCTATTTCAACCAAACGTTGTCTTGTACCTTGTGCTGAAGCTGCATTAGAAGTAAAATCATTTACCATGGGTAAAGCACAAATTGCAAAAGCAGAAACAACAGATAAGATTTTTTTGAATCTTTTCATAATAAAATATCCTTCCATAATCACCAAAATTTTAATATTAATTATAAATCATTAAAAATGAGTAATCTGACCCTGAACATATTCCTGAATTGTTAAAGCATCCATCGCGGTGATTCCGTTGCCTCTGCCGCAAACATCAGCAGCATCAATCTGCTTAGCACTAAGTCGATAATTACTGGGATTGCTGAGTGCTTTCATGATAAGATCAGCATCATTATCGTTGACAACGCCATTCAAATCAACGTCGCCCAGAAGAACTTCCTCCATGTATATTGATGTTGAAGCTAAAGTAACACCATCAGCATTGCGAACCGTAACATTTGAACGGGATACAACATCGTAAATGCTGTCTGTATCCATTGGAACAATAAACTTAGTTGAACAAAGTCTTCCTGTAGCTCCGATTGCTGGTCCATTATAAGTATTCAGAATCTTTTT
>JAIDNR010000237.1 GCA_029063695.1 Ruminococcus sp. | reverse complement strand
ACTTCTATTATAACTCATGGTGAACCGGTTTGCAACCGGTTTTCTTATTTTTTAAATATTTTTTCAAAAGGAGTTTATTTTTATGAAACAGTACAATGTCGGAATTATCGGTGCAACGGGTATGGTAGGACAGCGTTTTGCTACTCTGCTTGAAAATCACCCGTGGTTTAATGTAAAAGTTCTTGCGGCTTCACCGAGAAGTGCAGGAAAGACTTATGAGGAAGTTGCAGGAAACCGCTGGAAAATGGCAGTTCCTATGCCGGAAGCAATGAAAAATATGGTGCTTCTCGACGCAACTGCTGATATTGAGAAAATCGCATCAATGGTTGATTTCTGTTTCTGTGCTGTTGATATGAAGAAAGACGAAATTAAGGCACTTGAAGAGGCTTATGCAAAGGCTGAATGCCCGATAGTATCAAACAATTCCGCACATAGATTCACTCCCGATGTTCCTATGGTAGTGCCTGAAATCAATCCCGACCATATTGAAATTATCAAGGCGCAGAGAGAACGTCTCTGCACAAAGCGTGGATTTATTGCAGTAAAGTCTAATTGTTCAATCCAGAGTTATGTGCCTGCACTTCACCCACTCAGAAAGTTCGGACTTAAAAAAGTTCTTGCCTGCACATATCAGGCTATTTCGGGAGCAGGTAAAAACTTTGAAACATGGCCTGAAATGGTTGACAACCTTATTCCTTTTATCGGTGGTGAAGAAGAAAAGTCCGAGCAGGAGCCATTAAAGGTATGGGGTGAAATCAAAGGCAGTGAGATTGTAAAGGCTGAAACACCGTCAATCACAACACAGTGCTTGAGAGTTCCCGTTTCAGACGGTCATACAGCGGCTGTATTCGTAAGCTTTGAGAATAAGCCCTCTAAGGAGGAAATTCTTAAGTTATGGGCTGATTTCAAGGGTATTCCTCAGGAACTTGAACTTCCGTCCGCACCGAAGCAGTTTATCCATTATTTTGAGGACGATAATCGTCCACAGGCTAAACTTGACAGAAATCTTGAAAACGGTATGGCAGTTTCTACAGGTCGTCTTCGTGAGGATACACAGTATGACTATAAGTTCGTATGCCTTTCACATAATACACTCAGAGGTGCGGCAGGCGGCGGAGTACTTCTTGCTGAACTTCTCGCAGCTAAAGGATATTTTGACTAATCCGAAAGGAGCAATTTTATGAAAAATACAATTTTTACCGGTTCGGCTATTGCGATTATCACTCCAATGAATGCCGACGGTTCAATAAATTACGATGTACTCGGCGAAATGATAGATTCACAGATTGAAAATGGTACAGATGCTATTGTTATATGCGGCACTACAGGCGAAGCGTCTACAATGACCGATGATGAACATCTTGAGTGCATAAGATTTGCCGTTGAACATACAGCAAAGAGAGTTCCTGTTATTGCAGGTACAGGAAGCAATGATACTGCATACGCTGTAAAGCTTTCAAAAGAAGCAGAGGAAGTCGGAGCAGATGCACTCCTTGTTGTTACTCCGTACTACAATAAGGCTACTCAGCGTGGACTTATTGCCCATTTTACCGCTATTGCCGATGCTGTGAATATTCCACTTGTGCTTTATAATATTCCTGGAAGAACAGGCATGAATATGGAAATCGCAACAGTCAAAGAACTCGCAAAGCACAAGAATATATGTGCTGTCAAGGAAGCAAGCGGTAATATCAGTTATGCGGCAAAGCTTATTGCGGAATGCGGTGATATGATTGACGTTTACAGCGGCAACGACGATATGATTGTACCGCTTATGTCACTCGGTGCAAAAGGCGTAATTTCTGTACTTTCTCATGTTATTCCGAAAGAAACCCATGATATGGTGCAGTATTGCCTTGACAATAATTTTGCAGAAGCAACAAAGTTGCAGATTAAGTATCTTGATTTAATCAATAACCTGTTTATCGAAGTAAATCCGATACCTGTAAAAGAGGCTGTAAACATGATGGGAGTAAATGCAGGTTCGTGCAGACTTCCTCTTTGTGATATGACCGACGAACATAAGGCTGTACTCCGTGCATCACTTGAAAAGCATGGTTTGATTAAGTGATTAAACCGGATATGGAAAAAACGAAGTTTTTTAAAATACCTGAAATTATTGCTGTATCTGCCCTGATTATTCATATTCTGACGGCAGTTTTCGGAGAAAATGTAAACTGGGATATTATAGATATGTTTGGGCTTGTGGAATGGACTGAGGGAAATGACGGCGGAGGTTCGCTGATTAAAATTTTTTATCTGTTTCTGCCGCCCGCATATCTCCTGACTTTTTTCGCACTCTTTATAAAAAAATATAATTTTATATTTTATCTGCTTTCGGGAATTATAATGCTTCTGCCTGCCGCAGTTATGTTATTTGCGGCTTTTGGCAATGAGGGCATAGACTATGTAT
>JAIDNR010000236.1 GCA_029063695.1 Ruminococcus sp. | reverse complement strand
TTTTTATACTCTCAACATTCCTAAATACGTATTAAAGGGAATTGGCGTTCAAATATTAATTTAATTATCACAAACAAGCTTCTCGGAGGTGCAATTGATACTCTTAAACGTCACGACGTTTCTGAGGATTCAATTGACGTTGCATGGGTTCCCGGTGCTTTTGAGATTCCGCTTATCGCACAGAAAATGGCTAAATCGGGCAAATACGATGCTGTAATCTGTCTTGGTGCGATAATCAGGGGAAGCACTTCCCACTATGAACTTGTATGCAGTGAATGTGCAAAGGGAATCGCACAGGTATCACTTAATACAGATACTCCTGTTATGTTCGGCGTAATCACTACGGAAAATATCGAACAGGCTATTGAACGTGCAGGTTCAAAGGCAGGAAACAAGGGAAGCGAATGTGCCGAAGGTGCAATTGAAATGATTAATCTTATCAGAGAGATTGAGGACTAATGGCGAATCTTATTTTTGACTATGACGGTACTATTCACGAATCAATGAAAACTTATGCTCCAGCTTTCAGAAATACGTGTAAATGGCTTGCTGATAACGGATATATTGCTGAAAAAGAGTACACTGACAAAGAAATAAGTTACTGGCTAGGATTCAATTCAACTGATATGTGGAGTACGTTCCAGCCCGATTTGATTCCCGAAATCCGTGAAAAAGCACGTATAATGCTCGGTGATGATATGGCACAGCGGATTGAAAACGGTGAGGGTACATTGTTTCCGAATGCGGAAAGAGTTCTCGACGGACTGAAAAAGCAGGGTCACACGCTGATTTTTCTGAGCAACTGCCGTGTGCATTATATGGAGTGTCATTCGAGAGTTTTCGGACTTGACAGATTCTTTGATTACTTCTATTGCTGTGAAGAGTATGATTTTATCCCGAAATATCAGATATTCCGTCTTTTCAGCCTACAGCACAAAGGACAGTATATAGTAATCGGCGACAGATTCCACGATATTGAAACAGCAGTGCAGAACGGTCTGAAGTCAATTGGGTGTTCTTACGGATATTCCACGGACGGCGAACTTGATAAGGCTGATATTATAGTAAATGATATAACTGAAATACCGTCTGCCGTAAAAAAACTGATTGACTGAAAAAATAAGGCTGTGCAGAGCTATTTTCTGCACAGCCTTTATCTGATTCTGCTGAAAGCATCATAGTTTTGAGAGTGATTTCCCGAACAGTATACAGCAAATCTGATTTCCGTGAAATACCCTGTAAAATCAGGCAGAATATCAATATATGCCTGTGAAACAATATCTGGATTGTTTCTGAATGCACCACACCCGAACGCACCGAGTACAAGAACATCTATTCCGTTTGCGGCGACTATACTCAGTATATGTGAGCCACGCTTTTTGTGGATTTCATGCAGCTTGTTCTTCGGAATCCATGCTGTTGAGAGATTTGGTGCGGCACAGGTAAGCACATCGATACTGAACCAGTCGCTTTCAGGAATACTTTCGGGATATAACACATCGGATTTCATTACAATAATATCGGGAGTATATATGCAGGCATCGGTATAGCAGAAATTAAGTCCCATTCTGTGAGGATTGTAGTAACCTTTCCGCAATTCCTTTGTCGTAAGGCACGGATAAAGAGTTGTACACCTGCAAATGCACTCCTCCTGAGCCATTGCACCCAAAACAACTCCACCGCCTGCGTTTACTGCCGATGCAAAATTAAGTATGCCGATTCTTTTATCCGGATATATTATGTGCAGATTTTTTGCTGATTCAATTGTGCGTTCCTTTGTCACTTCAATTCTGCACTGTCGGTCTGATTCACGTTTTATTTCGGGGTAATCATCTGCTTTATACAATACTGTATTTTTCGTGGATTTTTTTATGGATTCCGCAAGTTTTTCATTTTCACGGCACTGTTTCAGCGTGTCATTGAATATTTTAATATTTTTAATCATGATGTCACCTTTCTTATTCACAAGCAAAAACAACGTGTTCACCCGAAAGATTATTTGCAACAAGAATCTTGTCGCCGACACCTATTTTAATAAACTCATTGTAATAGCATGGGATATTATCATAAACTGTACCATTTATTTCAACGGAACAATAGAAATAACTCATATCAGACGAACATATACCAAAGTGTTTTTTTGCTTCTCCAGCTTCTGTTTTTTCGTATGGCATAATAGAAGGTATATTACGTCCACCGACAGAAGCGTGACGGATTTCTTTAGAAACAACTGTACCATAACAGGCAACAGAAATTTTGTTTTCAATAGTATCATGACGAATCCCACAACATATAAGCAGAAGAATCCCCAGAAACACAAATATGAACAATTCTTTCATAATCAAACCAAGAACCACACAGACAGAAGTCAAAATAATACAGATAGTCATACCTACAACAGAACGTTTATAACCCACTCTTTTATTAAGCATATCAATGTCCGCTTCTGAAACTGATATGCCTTGTTCTTTCTGCTGATTTGCAAGATGCGTCACGCTGAAATCGTACATATTCACAGTAATCCCCTCCTGATTGTATTTTTATTAAT
>JAIDNR010000235.1 GCA_029063695.1 Ruminococcus sp. | reverse complement strand
TCTTGACATCGCCGTTTATACGTGGTATTATATACTTGCGGAACGGAAAAAGCCGCATGGAAGAAAACATAAACAAGAAAAAAATTACACACACACGGAACATTATCAGGAGGTAATGAATTATGACTAAGACTACAGTTTCACTTCAGGCTATCAATGATGTCAAGGATTTCGTAAACATCGTTATGAAATACGATTTTGATATTGACCTCGTTTCAGGCAGATATGCAGTAGATGCAAAGTCTATCATGGGAATATTCAGCCTTGACCTTTCAAAGCCTATTGAACTTAATGCCCACACCGATGATGCAGATGATTTCTTTGCAGAAATTGACAAGTACATTGTAAAGTAAGACGGCAATACATTAAACGCTCCGAAGGGGGCGTTTTTTTTGTAAAAAATTTTCTGAATAAAGTACGGTTATCATGTAATAATAATTTCAGGCGTTACTAACGTCATGAAAAGAGGTGTTCACTTCATGTGGGACAAAATCGCACTTATCCTCCTTATAATAGGAGGAATCAACTGGGGACTGGTCGGCATTTTTGAGCTTGACCTTGTTGCATGGCTGCTCGGCGGTGCAGGAAGTCTTTTGGCAAGAGCCGTCTACATTCTTGTAGCAATCTCGGCGATATGGTGTATCTCTCTCCTTTTCAGACGAGAAGACCAGCTTGCATTTGACAGTGTAAACAAACAATAACCCGATAAACGCTCCTGAATAATTGATGCCGCAGGAGCGTTTATACATATATAATACACAAAAGGGAGACCGAAGTCTCCCACATTTTTTATAATCAGTCGCTAACATAAGGAAGAAGAGCAATCTGTCTTGCCTTCTTTACGGCAACTGTAAGCTCACGCTGATGAAAAGCACAGGTACCTGTTACACGTCTGGGAAGAATCTTAGCTCTTTCAGTCATGCACTTTCTGAGCTTAGCCAAATCCTTATAATCAATTCTCTCAATTCTGTCAGCACAGAACATACAAACCTTCTTGCGTGGCTTCTTTGAGGGACGGGAATTTCTTTCCTTTTCCATGACAATTTCTCCTTTCGTAATAATGATTCAACGATTTAGAACGGAACATCGCCGTCACTGAGGATTTCTTCAAAATCGTTCAGGTTTCCATAAGACATATCATCATTATTCGGTGCAGGTTGCTGTGAAGCCGTCTGCTGAGGAGCTGTCTGATAACCGCTACCGTAATTATTGTTATTCTGAGGAGCAGAATAATTACCTGTTCCCGTTTCAGCCTTTGAACCACAGAACTCTGCACTGTCAACAAGCACATCTGTATTATAATGAGTTACATCAGGGTATTTTTTATCCTGATAATTGTTGTTTCTGAGAGTTCCCTCTACACAAATCATACTGCCTTTTTTAAAATATCGATTGATAAATTCAGCAGTCTGTCTCCATGCCACACAGGAAATAAAATCCGTATCTCTTTCACCGGTCTGCTTGTTTGCAAATGGTCTGTTGATTGCAATAGTAAATCTGCATGACGAAACGCCGCTCGGTGTCTGGTTCAGATTTGGGTCAGCAGTAAGTCTGCCCATTAAAATTACTTTGTTCATCTGACATTCTCCTTAAATAATGATTGCACGGATTATTCAACAACTGTAACCAGTGAACGAAGAATACCGTCTGCGATGTTGAGTCTTCTGGAAAGTTCAGCAGGATAATCGGGAGCTGACTGGAATGTGTAGATTACGTAGTAACCCTCTGTTTCGTCCTCGATAGGATATGCAAGCTTACGCTTACCCCAATCTTCATTGACTTCAACAGCTTCAGCGTGACGCTCGATTCTCTCCTTGAACTTCTGGATAAGAGCCTTCATAGGTTCTTCACCGTTCTTGAGGCTGAAAACAACCATTACTTCATACTTAGCGGATACCTTTGCCATTATGCACACCTCCTTCTGGATTCCGCCCAACAACTATCTGCGGGCAAGGATAATATTACCATGTAAAACATAGCACTTAAACAGTATACCACACAAATCATGGCTTGTCAAGCATTTTTAAAAAATTAATTTATATAACCATTCCGCCGTTTACAGCAATAATCTGCCCCGTGATGTATTCCGCCTGATTTGATGCGAGAAAAGCTACAGAATCAGCAACATGATGAGGTTCGCCGAATATTCCAAGTGGAATTTCTTCACGGATAAGTTCCAGTTCTTCCGCCGAAAAACGACTGTTCATTTCAGTCATGATGAATCCGGGAGATACGCAGTTAACACGTATTCCCGACGGTGCAGTTTCTTTTGCAAGTGCTTTTGTAAATCCGATAAGACCTGCTTTCGATGCGGAGTAATCTACTTCACACGATGCACCAACCTGTCCCCACATTGACGAAATATTGATAATACAGCCCGATTTTTTATGAATCATGCCCGAAAGATATGCCCTTGTGCAGTTCATAGCACCGACAAGGTTTATTTCCATAATTTCACGGCTTTTCTGTTCTGAAATACAGTTGAAAAGTTCAATTTCCGATATTCCTGCATTATTGACAAGCAAATCAACTGTACCTGTTTTTTCAACTGCCGACATTATATCGTCTCTTTTCGTGACATCAATCTTTATTGCAGTCCCATGAAGTTCATCGGCAATATTTTCTGCTGTTTCTTTTGAACCTGCATATCCGATATATACAAAATATCCGTCTTTGGCAAGTCGTCTGCATATTGCCTGTCCTATTTCACCCGAACCGCCTGTAATCAATGCTTTTTTATGCATAAAAATCACTCCTCTGATAAATTATAACACTTTTTTAGCTTAAAGTCCATATTGTTATATTCTACAAATTTTAACTGAAATTTCAGTACATCATTACCAAAATGCCGAAAATAGTGACAAATTTATGATATTTCATTTTTGCACTTGAAACTTTCAGCCGATTGTGCTATATTATAAGTACAAATCTATATTATGGA
>JAIDNR010000234.1 GCA_029063695.1 Ruminococcus sp. | reverse complement strand
GGTATTTATACTTTTGTGAATTTTAGATAAAAAACAGTCTCCTCATCAATGGGAGACTGTCGGATATATCATTTCTTTTTCTTTTTGAATTTTATTTTTTGTTTGACTTGTCCTGCTTCCGATTTAGGCTCAGGCGGTATCGGAGTATAATCAGTTGTGGAAGTTGAAAGATTTTTATTTTCAAGTCTGTATGTTACATATTCGTTGATAAGAGAATATACAACCGCAAATATCGGAACACCCAGAAGCATTCCTGCAAATCCGAATAATCCGCCTCCGACGAGAATCGAGAAAAGTACCCAGAATGCGGATAATCCTGTAGACTGACCAAGAATTTTCGGACCTATGATATTTCCGTCAAGCTGTTGAATTACAAGAATAAGAATCAGAAACGGTATCACCTGTTTTGGTGTTGAAACGAGCAGAAGCAGTGCACTTGGGACAGCACCAAAAATCGGACCAAAGAACGGAATAATATTTGTCATGCCGACAATTACTGAAATAAGCACAGCGAAATCAAGTTTCATAATCGTCATACATATAAAGCAGAGACAGCCTATGATTATTGAATCGATAATTTTTCCTGAAACAAATCCGCTTATAGAAGTGTTAATCTGTGTGCATACTCTTAAAACTCCGGAATATGCTTTTTGTGGAAGAAAAGCACAGACTATTTTTTTCATTTGTGACTGAAAATGTTCCTTGTCCATTAAAAAATAGACTGCAACGATTATTCCGATGATAAAATCTTTTATTGCGAGAAGAAAACTGAGTGCACTGTCAGTTATTTTCTTCATAATATCGCTGATTTGAGGAACAATTTTATTTATTGTGTCCATGAGGGTTGTTTCAAAGTTTTCAATCTGACTGTAAATTTTTGAAAGAATTTCCGGATATTTAGCAAGAATATCACTTATCCAGTTTTCAAAGTTATTGATATATGTGCTTATGTTGTTGATAATTCCCATTATACTGTCAGTGACCTGCGGAATGATTATTGCACAAAGAGCAGCAAGCATTGCAAGAAAAATAATCATTGTAACTGTAACGGAAATAATTCTGTTAAGTTTTGGTTTTGGCTTTTTTCGTTCAGTCAGTTTTTTCAGACGTTTTTCTGTCCACATCATAATTGGATTCAGGAGATAAGCTATAACAAGTCCCCATATAATCGGCGAAGTTACAGAACAGATAGTACCGATTATTTCACCGATAATTGTAAAGTTGAAAATGACAGCATATACAAGTATACAGGCAGCAAAAGTCAGAATCGTATAAACGGAAATTGTAGTATATTTTTCATTCCAGTTTATCTTCAATAATATTCACCTTCCTTGAATTGAATCAGAAGTTTGGAACTTCTGATTCAATTATATCACTTTGCATTTCAAAAATCAATAAGAATAAGAAAATTTTATCAGTATATCTGCCGGATTTATTACTTTTTTCGGAATTTATGAAAAGTTTACATCAAAAACTAAAATAATACTTGAAAAGTTATGTATTTTATGCTATAATAAATATATTAAATTTATATGCTTACGGAGTAATACGATGAATAAGTTTGCGATTTACAAATCCGAAACGGGTTTATACTATTATGAGTATGTTGACAATTTGGAACAGCTTAAAGGAACAGTCTTTGAAAATATCGTAACAGAAGATAAACTTCCTGTTGTTCTTGACGGAAGCGGCGGATATTATAAATTTACAGAACAAGATTTCTGTTTTGTTGAGCTTGTTGAAACGGAAAAAAAATGTCCGTTGTCTCTTGAAAAGATGTTTTTTAAAAATCATAAAAATTTCAAACTCGGCTGGCTGTCTCCGGAGGGCGATACATATTCATGCAGTTATACAGGTCATAACAAGGCTGCAATAGCTATTTGTGAAAAATATTTTCCGAAAACAGCTCTTCCTGAACGAACTCTCGGAAATGCAGGCTGGCTTAAAATAATTGATTCATGGGACGGCACAGAACGTCAGCACGGACAATTTGTATATTCAATGACAGGAAAAATAACCAAGGCTCAGGCGGATAAATTGTTTGATATTGGTTTATATTATAATGAAGAGGTTCAGAGAATGATTGAAGATTGTGCCGATAATTGGTGATATTATGTGATGTTTGCACCAAACGGAATATGTCTTTTGTGCATTTATTACATAATTATAAAAGAAATTATATGCAACATTATTATTTCCAGGCGTAGAGGACCAATATTCGCCATCGCCGCCTACACTGCTGTAGCTGGAG
>JAIDNR010000233.1 GCA_029063695.1 Ruminococcus sp. | reverse complement strand
GGCAAAACTAATACAGGCAAGCTATCAGTTTCGCTACGGAATTTTTATCCGCCTGACTTTAACAACAGGTATGCGACTCGGTGAAGTGCTGGGATTAAAATGGGAAAACATTGACCTGCGTTCTGGCATACTGAATATCCGCCAGACACTCAACAGACTTGAAAAAATCGACTACAACGGCAAAGGTTCAAAAACCGAGATTGTATTTCAAGTTCCCAAAACTAAAAATTCTATCCGTTCCATTCCGCTTTTACCATTTATGATAAAAGAATTACAGGACTGGAGAAATGTACAGATGAGTGATAAGGTACAGGCAGGTACAGCCTATAAGGATATTGGAATGGTAGTCACAAATCCATTAGGCGGTTACATAGAACCAAGAACATTCAAGGATTATTATAATAAGATTTTACAAGCTGCAAATATCGGGCATTATACATTTCATGCACTCCGCCATACATTCTGTACAAGAGCATTGGAAAACGATATGGATACAAAAACCGTTTCTACTATCATGGGACATTATTCGGTTGCATTAACACTTGATGTATATAGTCATGTACTGGACAGTCATAAGCGTGAGGAAATGATGAAAATGGAAGGGTTATTTGACCTACCGACAATGCCACCTCAGCAGCAGTCCTATCCCGTTGTTGTTACTCCAAATGCAAATGGATTTATACTGAATGTAATAGATTTTGACGGTCTGAGTTTTGAAGTGGATAATATTCAGTTCGGCTTGGTTTGTATTCAGGATGCAATTACGGAAAAGCTTGTCGAGTATTGTCCTCCTGTTCCAACTCCGTGTTCCGATTTGGTTCTTTCGGCTGGTGAGTTTGTTATCATGATTACGATATAACCTTGAAAGGAGAGCTTTTATGCTCTCCTTTCTTTTTACATCGCCTGATTTCAGATTTACAAAACCGTTTTCATGACATTAAAAACCAACGTAATACTGGCATTTCTTAGCTTGTAAAAATCGTGCTTACAGGAATCTGTATATTATATGGATTTACATTGATTTATTTTTTCATCATGACGATTTTTTTGTTATCTTAGTTGTTCTCTGTCCTTTGGAACTTACACTTTCAATTGCATACGGAAGAGCAAGTTCCGAAAAAAGTGCTTTTACTTTTTCTTCTGAAAAAAATCTCTTTTCATTCTTCCATTGTGTATCAAGCGGTTTACCGTCATGTGAAATTTTATACATTTCGTTGATTTTCCGTTTGAGTTCAAGGAAGCTGTCATATGAATCATTTTCATCAGGCGAAATAATATTAACACCTACCATACTATCAAGATATTCTGACAATCCTGCTTTTGCTTCTTCAATTTCTTCCTCTGATGTTTTCACAGTGATGTCAATTACATCATTGTACTTGTCCTCTATATCAAGATGTGTAAGAAGAATTTTTATAAAATCAGATTTTGTATCTTTGGATTTTGAATTCATTCTCTGGAGAACAAATATATAGAAGCAGGTATCATAATAGAGCTTGTAAATTGCAGGATAATTAAATTGTACAGACATACAATTATTTGCTGAAGAACCATTTGGAAACAAATAATAATACTTTGACGGAGAAGAATTTACAAGTCCGTTGAGCTGGCATGCTGCATTCTTCTGCATATTGAAATTCAGGTTTATTATTTCCATGCAGTCCTTGATACAATCACGGTAACGCTTCTTTACATTTTTGCAACTGACATCTGGAAAATAAACTTTCACGGTTTCATTTTCTGCTACCCTCTTTCTGCCCAGCAACTGTTTTACTACCGACATAGGTGCAAACGGAACAACGATATGTTTTACATTATCATCTTTCACATTTATGCCGTTGTAAATGACTGTTGTTGCGATAAGTACACGGCAGTCAAATCTGCACGAACGTATAAGCTGGTTGTAAATTTCTGTATTTTCAGTATCGTTCTTATTTTCAGCATTTAAAAAATATACAGAATTATTGCATATACCCTGTAAACATAATTTCAGCATAACACCTTCAGTGATTGATTTTACAAAAATCATCCACTTTTCATTTATAGGAGTCTGGGCAATCTGAGAACAGATATCATCTATTGTTTTGTACTTATACGGCTGAATGTAGGAATAATCTGTAGGAAGTGAAATCACTGAATTAAAATTTTCTTGTTTCCATACTGTTCCTGATAAATTGTCAGAAAAGAAACCTCTTTCTTTTTTCTCAATTATATCTGAAGGCTCTTTTGGAAGTCTGTTCATATGCTGAACATAATCGTAAATCTCCTCCATTGTACCTGACATAAATATTTTTGTTACATTCGGGAAAGATTTCCCTAAAAAAGTCTGCACAAAAAAGCTTATTCCCTTATTGAAATTCGTATCGTCAAGTATGTAGTGTGCTTCATCGAATACCAGATATCTTGCCTGCGAACAGAAATCTAAAAATCTATTATTCCGTAACATACACTTCAGAGCCGCACACTGATAGGATATTATCATGATATTCAGATTATCGTTCTCACCAAATATCACCATATTTTCATGTAATATTTCATTATATTTATATTTTATAAATTCAGGATTAATCTCTGAAATAATATCTATTATCTGCTGCTGCATCAGCGACTGCCTGTTTTCAAAGATAACCACTTTCTGATTTCCGCATTGTCTCAGCAGTTGATTTTTTATAAAAGTATTTTTTCCTCTGCCAGTACCAGCCGATATGAATACCTGTTCCCCTGGTTTCCAGGACTGCCATACTTCATTTTTAAGCACGTCATTTACATATCTGTACTTTGATTTACAGCCTTTCGGCAGCCTGAATATATTACTTTCAGGTTCGGGAATATGTCTTGGTGAATTACATATGCTTTCCCACAAATTCCTAAATCCTTCTGCCAGTTCTTTATCATTTTTATTATTCAAATCTGGAACAGTAACAGTTGGATTTTCAGATAATTCTGACTGTTGTCTGTCATATGCAACTGCTCCGTTCGTTACTGCATTGAAAAATTCATCGTAAGTATGATACAATGCAGAATCAAGGCTTTCATGATTCAAAAGATTTTTCGTAATCTCTTTAAATCTCTCATCATATATGATTGTTCCGTCTTCATTTCTCTTCAACTTGTCAAAATCATACCATAATAAATCCACAATTGGCATTATTGAATTCACAATGATTTCACTCCTTTTGCTGATAAAAAATCTTACATTTACATTATACCACATCACAACGACAAATTCAACAAAAAATTTAGGAGCAGGCTTTATTCCTGCTCCTCAATACTTTAAGTTCTTACTTATCCATTGATAAGGGGTCAAATTGGGGTCAACTCAGCTCCAAGCAAAAAGACAACCCACGTAATTGCCCATATTACGTGGGTTCAGCGACATTATTTTTTAAGATTTTATTAATTTCATCGGGTTATGAG
>JAIDNR010000232.1 GCA_029063695.1 Ruminococcus sp. | reverse complement strand
TTGCTGCATTCCGCCTGAAAGCTGGGAAGGATATTTATTTCTGAACTCGCTTAGTCCCACTTTATCCAGAAATTCATCTGCGACTTGCAGACGCTGCGTCCGGGATAATTCCTTTCTCACCTGCTGAATACCAAAAGCAACATTCTTTCGTGTTGTCATCCACGGAAAAAGGGAATAATGCTGAAACACAACGCTGCGATTGCTGCCTGTGCCATTCACCTTTTCGCCGTCTATCAGTACCTCACCCTCCGCAGGTTTGTTGATACCCTCCAAAACGCTGAGAAGTGTGGATTTTCCGCAGCCGCTTGCACCGATAATGCTGACGAATTCGCCGTCATTGATAGAAAAGCTGACATTTTTCAAAGCCGTGAAGCTCTTCTTTTTCTCGATATAATCTACGGTCAGATTTTTGATTTCTATTTTACTCGTATTCATTGAAATGCTCCTGCAACTGCTGATATACAGCATTATCTGGATTTTTCTTTATCACTTCTGCCAATGCGTTCCTGTATATATCTGTATTGTAAAGAGGTTCGATGTCATAATCCTCCGTATAGCCAAGTGCCACAATCGTTTCCTTTAAGGCAAGCGTACCCTGCTTGTCGGGATCGGGACTGCTGTATCCATAACCGCCGTAAACTTCAGTACGAATATAATCTTCGTCAATGTCGATGTATTTCTTAACATCTTTAATCGTGCCGTCTTCATTGGTTTGGGTGAAGTTATACGCACGAATTAAGGCACGCTCAAATGCTGTGAACTTCTCTGTGTTATCTTTGAGATTGGACGTTGCAGCGACCTGACGGCAGCAGGGCTGATTCTGCAATGTAGGCTCTTCGGAGCATCTGTATACAATATCATAGCCTTGTCCCTCCGCAAGAGAAGCATATGGAGAGTACACGGAAGCGGCATCAATACTGTCATTCATTAGTGCGGCGTAGGCGTCCTTCTGACTGTCAAAATAAACGATGTTTACCTCATCACTGCCATCGCCGATAGAAATGCCTGCATCTTTCAGCAGAATTTGCAGCTCGGCATCCTGAATGCTATTCTTGACCGATGCCACATTTCTGCCTTTGAGGATAGAAATGTCAACGGTGTCAGCATTTTTTGTAAATTCAGGCTTGATGACATAGCCGTGACCATTTGTCATTGCACCACCAAAGATAGTCAGATCGTGACCATTGCTTTGAAATGTCAAAGACGGAACAGAGCCGATAAATGCAACGTCTAATTTGCCTGATTCCAGACCATTTGAAAGTTCTGCCGCACTGGAAAACTGTGTCAATGTGACATTCAATCCTTCGTCTTTAAAGTAGCCTTCTTCTTGTGCTACAAAAGCAAGCAGATGTGCCGTCGAATTAAGATAGCCAATAGAAACATCGCTGTTCTCCGACTTATTTTCTCCGCAGCCTGTAAGTGTACTGAGCAAGCTGAGTGCAATTGCTCCTGCAATAATTGATTTTTTCATGTGATTCACCATTTCCTTTCCTTATGATAATTCTATTATACACCTACTTTGCACAGTTGTCCAATATGTATTATCTATAAAAAGCGATAGAGTGAATCTATAAGCAAAGAAATGGGCGAGCATATTGCCCACCCATTTTTCAGACTTTCAGATATTCTTTAAGTTTTCTGATATATACGTTTCCAACTTCGCTTAGAAGTGCGTTTTTTCTCGTAATATAGCCAATTTCCATAATGCTGTCATCATCAATTGGCACAGCGGCATAGTCATCACCGTTAAGACTGCCGCAAATAATTCCGGAGCAAAACGTGTAGCCGTTCAGACCTTTCATCAGGTTCAGCATGGTGGAACGATCTGATGCTTTTATCACTCGTGCATAATCCGATGTACTGTAAATCTCCTCTGCAAAGTAAAACGAACTTTTATCTCCCTGCTCAAAGGTCAGGCACGGATAGCTTTCAAGCTCCTCAAAAGTTATTTTTTTACTGCTTGCAAGGGGATGCTCTTTCCATAGGTAGACATAGATCCCGCAGTCAATGAGATGATGAAACTCCAGATGATTTGTTTGCAGGATCTTAGTGATAACCTGTCTGTTGAAGTCACTGAGATACAGCAGACCGATCTCACTTTTCATGGAAACTACGTCATTTATCACTTCCGGTGTTTTCGTTTCATAGACTGCAAATTCATATTCAAAGGTGTCAAATTCCTTAACGGTGTTCACAAACGCCTTGACTGCAAAGGAGTAGTGCTGTGAGGAAACGCCGAACTTTTTCTTGACCTTTCCGCCTAAATACTTCTCCTGCAAGGTTTCATACTGCTGATAGAGCTGCCTTGCATAAGTCAAGAATTCTGCGCCGTCAGCGGTCAGAGATACCCCCTTTCCGCTGCGGTAAAAAATCGTAATTCCAATTTCCTTTTCAATCTCATGCACAGCGCTGGTCAAGGACGGCTGTGCGATAAAAAGCTGCTCTGCCGCTTTATTCATAGAGCCTGTGTCGGAAATGGTGATAATGTAATTTAATTGCTGTAAAGTCATAACTTTATTTTCTTTCTTATGTCTGCAAGACGGTTCAGAGCTTCATTCAGCGTGTCGTTCTTCTTTGCAAAATGCAGACGAATATAGCGGTTTTCAGGCTCCTTGAAAAAACTCGAACCCGGTACGGCTCCCACGCCTACATCTCTTGCAAGCGCCTCGCAAAATTCCAGATCGCTGTCATATCCGAACTCTGAAATATCAAGCAGAATATAATATGCTCCTTGTGGAACGGTATGACGAATATTCAAATCGTCAAGACCATTGAGGAACAAATTACGCTTCTCAGTGTATTTTTCCTGCAGCCATTTGTAGTAATCATCACCGAATTTCAGACCTGTTACGGCAGCCTCCTGCAATGGTGCGGCAGCTCCGACTGTAAGAAAATCATGAACTTTTTTTACGGTATCAATTACGTCAGGAGATGCGATAACATAGCCCAGCCGCCAGCCCGTAATTGAATAGGTTTTCGACAGCGAACTGCACTGAATTGTACGTTCCCACATTCCCGGCAAAGTAGCAAAATATGTATGCTTATTCGGCTCATAGATGATATGTTCGTATACCTCATCTGTGATAACGAATGTATCATATTTTTCCGCAAGATCAGCGATAATCTGCAATTCCTCACGGCTAAAAACTTTTCCGCAGGGATTGGACGGATTACATAAAATGAGCGCCTTCGGGTGCTGTTTAAATGCCGATTCCAGTACATCCACATCAAAATTAAATTCAGGCGGATTCAACGGAACATATATCGGCTCAGCTCCCGAAAGTATGGTGTCTGCTCCATAATTTTCGTAAAAAGGCGAAAATACAATGACTTTATCTCCCGGATTTGTCACGCTCATCATAGCCGCCATCATTGCTTCCGTACTGCCGCAGGTTACAACGATCTCGCTGTTCGAG
>JAIDNR010000231.1 GCA_029063695.1 Ruminococcus sp. | reverse complement strand
AAATTTACTTCTCAATCTAAACGTTCACGAAAATTTGCCTTATTCCGTCTTTTTTCTTTTAAGTAAACGCATATGGCGGTACTCCCCCTCTTGTGAGTTTAAACAACGAAATTAGACAAGGCAATATGATATTAATTCAATCGGCTGAAATTCTGAAAAAAATTGATATTGAAATCAAGCAGTTAAGAGAAGAAATAGCGAAAGGATGTGCTAAGAATAATGGACGAATTGCAGAACTACTTGCCAGACGACAGCGAACAATTGATAACGGAGTTAGCGGATTTGAACGAGGAACTACAGACAGAAAACGAACAGTATCGGGCGGAGAACAAGGAACTACAGGCACAGATACAAACGTTGTCATCAGACAGGCAGAGACTGTTATCAACGGTTCAGAGACTAACCAAAGCGCAATTAGAGCAGAGCGAGCAGATACAACTACTGTTATCAGACAATCGGAGACTAAAGTTGAGAGTAGCGAAACAAGCCGAAATGATAGAGAAGCTGAACGAGAGCGATTTAGAACTGAAGAAAGCCGAAGAATTGCAGAACAGCTTGAAAGAGAAAGAAAAGAACTGGCTGAACAAAGTAAAAAGAAGTCAAGAGGAGACTTTGAACGCTGAAAGAAGAGCCAATACAGCCATTTTACAGGCTAATTCTGAAAAAGAAAAAGCGGAGAAGAAAAAAACTGAATATGATAATCTGATAATTTCGCAGAAAAAACTCACAGAAGAAAGATCAGAACAGCTTAACGAGAAATATCGTAATAAATATCAGTTTATATGGCTTATTATTCTTGCTTACAGTGTGTTAGCAACCCTGTTGACAGGTTATCAGTCAGAGCGAGTAGTTGACGACTGTATAGGTGCTATAATGTCTGTAAAAGATTTCTGCATAAGCGGATTTATGAATATTACGACTTTTGTTGAGAAGATTGGAAGTGTCGGTGAGAAAATAGAACAGCCAGTTGTTTCACAAATCGTTTCTGTTTTAATTGGTTCGATAGCTTTTGTAGCCGTTTTAGGTGCTATTTTAGCGTTGCTGTACCTTATTGGTAAATTTATTGTGAACGTGTACAAGGAGAACTGTCTTGATGAAATAAGCCTGTTTGTAATTATGCTGACTGTTGTTATGTTAGTATGGTTTGCAGATTTAATGCCGATAAATATTGTTCTAATATTGTTGCTGTTACATATCGGATATATTGGTGTGCGTTGGTATATAAAGGGATACAAAGAAAATCATTAAAAATATTGCAAAGTACATCTAATCATGATATAATAAAACTGAAAGGAGTTGTTGATATGAACAAAATAGCAAAGCCTAAATTAGACCTTGTCTTTAAGAAGATTTTCGGAGATGTTAACAACGTTGATTTGCTTACTGACTTTCTTTCATCAGTTTTGGACGTTCCGACTGAAAGTATACAAGAAGTGGAAATAATTGATAATGAAGTCATTCCCGATACGGTGGAAAAGAAATTCAGCAGACTTGACTTGCTTATTCTGGTGAATAACGAGTATGTAAACATTGAAATACAGGTAAATAATTACAATGATTATAAAGAAAGAACGCTTTTTTACTGGGCAAAAGTCTATACGAATCAGTTGGCAAAGAGTGAAGATTATATATCTTTACAAAATACAATAGCTATCAATATAGTTGATTTCAAGTTATTTGACTGCTCAGAATGCCATTCAAGCTTTATGATATATGAAACTCATCGCCATGAAAAGCTGACTGATAAATTACGAATAGACTTTCTGGAACTTCCAAAGGCTAAAAAGAACAAGACCAGTACCAAACTTCAGGAATGGCTTGACTTTCTTAATGTTACTACTGAGGAGGGGTTAGAGATGTTAGAAAAAAATACGGTTAATCCGACAATTATGCACAAAGCTGTTGCAGTAGTAAGACAGATGTCTGCTGATGAACAACTTCTCCGAGCTATACAGAAAAGAGAAGAAACTCTTATGAATGAACGCTCTGCCCTGAACAATGCCAAGCAACAAGGGGCTTCAGAAAAAGCTAAAGACATTGCAGAACGCATGAAAGCTAAAGGTTACTCTGAACAAGAAATCAACGAAATTATTGGATTATAAAAGAAAATGGTTAGAATGGTTAGATTGTTTAAAATCTAATCATTTTTTTGTATTATATAATACAATACAAAATGTTACAAGATGTAATACATAAAAAGGGCGTTTTATAGCCCTCTCTGTGAGTTTCTGCTAAAGTTTTATCGCTCCACAAAAAATCCCACCCGAATATAAACAGGTGGGATTTTTCTTTATTTGTTACTTTTTTCACGGTTGCAGTCACGGCAAAGCATTACACAGTTGTCATTATCAGTCTTACCTCCCATACTCCAAGGCTTGTGATGGTCGCCTTCCATTTGTTCAATCTCAAAATGTTTTCCGCAATTTGCACATATACCGCCTTGTCTTTCGTATGCCTGACGTTTCTGACTGTCTGAGAACTGTCTAAGGCTCAAAAACTTTTCCTTGCCTGTAAGCAGATATTCATATATACCCTTTTTAGCTGTTACTTCGTCGTCTATCATAAGTTCCTTGATACGTTCTTCCAAAGATACAGGGTCAAGTACATCCGCCTTATATTCGTTGTAGAGCCGTCCCCAGTCTATGCCTTTCATTTCCTTATGGTATTTGGTGAAGTATGTATTTACCAAGTTTATGACCGTCTGGAAGTGCAATCAAAGCGGTGTAGCGTTCATATCGTGTTGATGTTCAGATATATATCCCTCTATTAACGTGTTTTCAGTACGTGCAACCCATTCAATAGCCGTCTCCAGATACTCCTGACGTATCATTTTACCGAACAACAGCTTATCACCTATCTTGACAGCCGTACAGCCTGCCTTGCTGTAATACTTTTTTACGTCGGTAAGCCACGAACCTGTGTATATGGCATTCATCAACTCCTGTGGTAAGGAAAAGTTTATTTATGAATGTAATAGAATTTGCCTAAGTTTCCCTCAGTAATTTCTTCGTATTCCGCATTACAATTTATCAATGCTTTATTCAAAACTCTATCAGGATCAAGACCATTTAGCCAATATGAATCTGTCGCAATATAAACTACACACGCACTTTGTTCTTGAATGGTATTTGATATCATATCATTTTCTATAATATTATCTTTCGATGACATATAGATTTTATCAAACAATTCAAATTGTGTCAAATTTCCCGTTGGAACTGCTGTAGAAATGTTTTCGACAATAACATATAAATTTTTATCACTATAAGCTTCTAGTTTTTCCTTACAGGTTAATTTGTAATGAAACAAATAAGAAGAGTAATTCCTTGATGTCCCATATGTAGCGTTTGAAATTGCAAAAATTATAGCTATAATCAGTATTACATTGGAAAGAAATGATTTTCCTTGTAATAATTTTTCCAAAACAATAATAGCTACTAGATAAATCAAGGGTACTATATAATAAATATATCGTAGATAAACATATTCTCCACCAATAAAAGATACACTTAAGAAAGAAAAAACAAAAATTCCGATTATCCAAAACGTTTCTTTCAAATCCAAGAC
>JAIDNR010000230.1 GCA_029063695.1 Ruminococcus sp. | reverse complement strand
TCTTTATTGTGCATTGCAACAAAAATTGTTAGCGATATTGGTTAAAATCAACCAACCTGTTGACATTATTGTAAATTTGAATTATAATAAATATGAAAACAGTTTGAGAATAGTGTGTATGTTCGGATAACTGCACGCACTGTACGATACTTTTTCGTATATATGCTGTCCGTGCGACAGCTAATCATCATTTTAAACCAAATTTTATTGAGAGGGGTAAAAAAACAATGATAAGCAAGAAGAATAAGGCTCTTACAGCCGGTGTTCTCGCTGCTGCAATGTCAGCTACAGCAATTATTCCTACTTTTGCTTCAGCTGCTACACAGTATGCAACAGAGGGCGATGCAAACACATCTTATGCAAAGATGTTCGAATCACTTTATGATGATGTTATCACAAATGGTGTTAAGAATGGCTACATGAGTGCACAAACAAACGGAAACTCTTTCGGTATTCCTTATCACTCAGTTGAAACGCTTTGTGTTGAAGCTCCTGACTACGGTCACGAAACAACATCAGAAGCTATGTCTTACATGGCATGGATTACAGCTATGCATGATGTTCTCGCTCAGAAGGGTGTAATCAACGGTTCAACAGGAGACCTTCAGAAAGGCTGGAAAACACTTGAAGCTATTATCCCTGGCTGGTCATCAATAGCTTATGGCGCAGATACAAATTATCAATCAATCTGGAAGCAGGACAGACTCAAGGCTGATACCGCTGAAGAAGGTACATCTCCGGATAAATACCCGACACAACAGAACGGTGTAGATGCTTACAACCCGATTTATGATGATATGAAAACAGCTTACGGCAGTGACAACGGTTACTACCTTATGCACTGGCTCGCAGACGTTGATGACTGGTATGGATTCGGCGGCGGCAGCGGCAAGTTCACATTCATCAATACATTCCAGCGTGGTGAAGAAGAGTCATGTTTTGAAACAGTTCCACAGCCGTGTCTTGAAGAACTCAAGTATGGTATGGCAAGTTCAAATCAGGATAATGGTAATGGTATCAAGGCTATCTTCAACGGTAAAGATGCTGTTCCGAAGCAGTATTCTTTCACAAATGCTCCTGACGCTGAAGACCGTGCTATTCAGGCTATCTATTTTGCAAATCAGTTTGGTCTTGACTGTGGTGAGCTTTCAGGTCTTGCTGGTAAAATGGGTGACCAGTGCCGTAACGATATGTTTGATAAGTATTACAAGGCTATCGGCTGCTGGAAAAACGGTGCAGGTATTAATACTCAGTCATCAGGTCTTGATTCACAGCACTTCCTCATGGCTTGGTATACATCATGGGGCGGAGCTCTTCAGGCAAGCTATGGTGACTATCAGTGGGCTTGGCAGATTGGCTGCTCACACTCACATCAGTTCTATCAGAACCCGCTTGCTGCTTATGCACTTGCCTATGACAAGAACATCAATTCCGGCATGACGTCTAAAAATGCTACTCAGGACTATGAAAAGTCAGTTCAGAGACAGATTGAAATGTATCTCTGGCTTCAGTCTGCAAACGGTCCGTTTGCCGGCGGTTGTACAAACTCACCTGAGGGTAAATATAAGAACGAATCAAGAAGCGGCGGCGATATAACTTTAGATGTAAACTCAACATTCTATGATATGGCTTATGTTGAACACCCTGTATATGCTGACCCGGGTTCAAACCACTGGATTGGTAACCAGGTATGGTCAACACAGCGTCTTGCTGAACTTTACTACTATGTAAAGACAAAAGGTGATAAGACAGCTTCAGGTATCACATACGGCGGTCTTACACTTGAAGAGGCTCTTGAATCACTCCTCAGCAGATGGATTGACTGGTTCATTACAAATACAAAGTTCAATTATGTTGCAGAAGACGGCACAGAAATGGCTTATGCTATTCCGTCAAGTCTTGACTGGAGCGGTTCACCTGCTACATGGAATGGCAAGTATGATGCTAATGCAAACAGCGGTCTTACCTGTACAATCACAGGCTACGGTCAGGGAGATATCGGTTGCGTATCTTCACTCTGTAACACTCTCATCTTCTATGCTGCTGCTAACGGTGTTGATGCTGAGGCTTCTAAGAATCCGAACGGCACAGAGCGTGGTGAAAAGGCTCTCTTCCTTGCAAACAGACTTATGAGTGCACAGTGGAATGCTGCACGTGACGAAATCGGTCTCGCTTACAAAGACCACAACCCAAATCTTAAGAGAATATTCGAGCAGGAAGTTTATATTCCTGATTACTATAAGGGAACAATGCCTGATGGTTCTAAGCTTGAATCGGGTGCAACATTCAGCTCAATCCGTGAAAGCTATGCTAATGACCCGATGTATCAGGAGTGTAAGAAGGTTTATGATGAAACAAAGTCAACTGATGATTACTACTATACACTTCACAGATTCTGGCACATGGGCGATGCTCTCATGACAACAGGTACAATGGCACTTCTCTATCCTGAGGTTACTCCTCTTGAGGACGGTTATGACCCTGATAATGATAATCCGGGTCCGGATCCTGGCAAGACTCTCTGGGGTGATGCTAACGAAGATGGCGATGTAGATATCGCTGATGCTACAGCCATCGTTCAGCATATGGGTAATCCTGATGAATACGCTCTTGGTAAACAGGGTGCAATCAATGCTGATATCGTTAATAACGGCGACGGTGTAACAGGTGCTGACGCTGTACTTCTCCAGCTTCTCGAAGCTAAGAAGATTACACAGCCTGAATTCCCGATTACTCAGGCTCAGTACGATGCACTTCTTGCAAGTGAAAAGTAAAATTTGCTCATACGATTTTTAAGGGACACTTTATGTGTCCCTTTTTATTGTGCAACGAAAACCCCCAGTTTTACTGGGGGTTCAAAAAAGCTTTAGCTATGGGTAGAAAAATAAGACC
>JAIDNR010000023.1 GCA_029063695.1 Ruminococcus sp. | reverse complement strand
TTAAGTCGTCGGCAGCGTCAGCTGTGGATAAGAGACAGCATATAGTGGCTATAATCAAGTCTACTTCGATGAGGATACTTTTAAAGAAATATCACTTTACAACCATGTAGATGAGGTTGTACATAATGATCTCGATAGACTCCATGATGATATTGTAAGCGATATGATGAGAGTGTACGATAAGAAATATGCTAATAAGAATGCAGTGAAGAATGTTGCTGATGATGTCGCTACAGGTGCAACATATCTTGGGGTACCATTTATTGCAGTAACATCGACTTTTGGTACGATACTGGGTGCCGGAGTAACTATCTGCGGTGCACTTGCAACATCGATAAGTCTGGGAAATGGATTCCACAAGAGCGGTTATGAGAAGAGTCTTGCTAAGTCTATAAAGAACGATAATTATAATCTTGTTCTTACAACATATGATTTTTCAGAGAGTTTATACAGCCAGTTGTTTATGGACAGCGATTACTACGATTCTGCGATGGATACATCAAATTACTTTGGTTCTGCACTATGGTCAAATTGGGAAAAGCCTAAATATATAAACAGAATTATAGGAAAAAGCGTTCTTAATGTTTCAGTAGGAACACAGAATGGAGAGCAGAATTGGTACCACAACATAACACAATGAGCCCTAAAATAAGAAAAATCATAATACTGACAGTTATGACTGCATTGATCATTGTGATAGCTCTTATCAGGATCAATTATATATTCATTGATGGCAAGTTATATAGAAATGATACTGTAGTTATAAGCAGAGTGTATGCGAATAAGAAGAGTAGTATAAGCGAACTTAACAGATGCAATAAGCTTGAAGAACTGTCAATATGGGATGTCAATGATAATGTAATGTCTGAAATCAAGACTTTTGAAAAACTGTCTGACTTGACAATGTTTGATGTAGACCTTGGTGTTCTTGGAACATCCAAGTTAAATGCCTTGAATCGACTAGAACACATTCTGTTTGTCAGAGCGATTCTTGATTTGACAACAATTGATAATGACTCTTTAAAGATACTGTCCATATCTCTTGGGGATGTTACAGGAATAAACGGATGTATCAATTGTTCATCATTGAAGGAGTTGAATCTTAAAGAAGTTACAATTAAGGAAAGTATTATCTGTACAGATAATAAAAAGTACATCCTTAAAAACAGTTCGGATTTTGCTGCACTTGATAACATCAAATTGCTGAAAATATACGATACAGAAATTGAAGATATAAGCGGTATCCTCGATATGGAGTCACTTGAAGAGCTGACCGTATCTGACGGTATGATTTCCGAAGATGACCACAGGACGCTTGAAGAAAAAGGTATCATCGTAACAGAAAAGTCAAGTGAAAACTAACATAGTTTTTTGATCTTAACAGTCCCATTATTGTTATATTTTCCGGCGAGAGCTACCGCTTGCAGCAGCCGATGAAGCACCAGAAAACAGCCGCAAGAAGTGAACCGCCAATGTTTTCAGCTTCCGTTTCGCTTCGCTCCACAGGGGCTTTAAAAATACATAAATGGGGCCGCGCTCCTTCTATGCACAAACCAAGCCCCTACACATTGATCTGTGCTGACAGGGCTATGCACTTTTTCGAGCCCCTTCTATGCACATTCTACTTGACAAACACACTACATCAGTATCTAATTATGAGAGGTATATTTTCAGTTTAAAACATTATACCAGCCGGTTCGCATCATGGAAATCGAAAAACTTAAAAAGAAAGCTATTGAGAAGCTCAAAAAAGTCAAAGCCGAGCAAGAGGCTGACCATATCAAGAATAATGGAGATGCTTGAAGCAAAAGGAAAATTGGTGTCGGATGCAGCTGTAAAAAGATTTTTCTCGGAGCACTCAGAGTACTTTAATTTCAGGTGTTCGGAAACGGAACGGTGATATGGATATAAAACAGAGGGATATTTCCGGAGCAGGGGATATATCAGGAATACTGAAACATGGTGTTATTGACGTGTGGAGAGCAGATACTGCTTTGCAAAGAGATTTTATCCTAAGCAAACTTTCACTTCTTGACAGTAATGAAAAAGAACGGTATGGAAGTTTCCACTGTGAGGAGGACAGGCTTTGTTTTGCCGGAGGTAGGATATTCACAAAGATACTTGCCGGAAGATACCTTGGTAAAGAAACAGAAGAGATAAATGTTATTTTTGAAAAGTATATGAAGCCGTTTATTGAATGCGGCGGTGAGCTGAAGTATAACATATCACATTCGGGCGGATGTATACTTCTTGCGTTTTCTTATGGTTCTGAGGTCGGGATAGATATTGAGAAGAAAGATGACAGCTTTGATGTTATGCCGCTTATAAATGTTCTGCATCCAGTGGAAAGGACAGCAGTTCTTGAAAGTGGCAATGTGGATACATTTTATACTATATGGACAGCAAAGGAAGCGTATGTAAAGGCGATCGGCAAAGGGTTTTCGATATCGCCAAACAGCTTTTATATAAACAAAGAAGGCTTTGCTGTCAGAGGTTGCTTGGTTTCAAAAGATCACAAGGTAGTAAGACTTGATACCGGCAGCAGCTTTTTCGGGGCGCTTTGCTTCGGGATAAATAACTATGTTATACACATATAGTGCCAGTATGATATTATCATGCTTAAAAGCAAATTTGAAAAAAGTTTGCAATCAATTTTTGAAGCTTTATTATCAAGCATAGAATTAAAGGAGAAAAGTATTATGAAATTAAGCTTAAAACAATTGCTTTCCAGCGTACTCAGCATTTCTACACTAGCAAGTGCAATGCCGCTTACTCCGGTGTTCGCTGAAGATGCGAAGGAGAACTACCCGTACACACTTTTCGCTTCCTCGGATGTGGAAGGAGCAATCACCATTGACGCTGATAATTTTGTTATTAACGGAGAAATAGCAACAAATGGTACTGTTGTTTGCGGAGATAACAACAGCATTAACACAAACAAAAATGAGCAGATCTGTGCGGAGATGGTTTACATCCCCAACAGGATTGAAAAAGATTTCTTCAGCGGTTTTTTTGTCAAAAAGATTGAAGGTAACTACGATCTTGAAGAGACAAATATCAACATTAATTCTCCTCTGTCCGTTGGTGGAATTACTGAATTAACTGGTAATGTCAACATTCAGTCTGGTATCAAGTCTAAGGACGATATCATAATTTCAGGTGATGTTGAGAATAGTGCCAATACAGTCATTTATTCACAGTACGGAAATATTGAGATTGACTGTAATAACGTAAATCTTAACGGACTTATCTATGCACCCTTTGGAAACGTTCATATCAAGGCAAGCAATCTAAACATGAACAATACAATGATAATCGCTGACACAATTACTATTGAAGCTCCCAGCGTGAACGTGAATTACAGCGAACGCTTCGGTAAATACTTCGGCGAGGTATCAGACAAAATGAAGATATCTGAAGAGGACTACCAGTATTTCAACGATGAGAACGAAAACGGTATCCCCGATTTCTTTGAAAAGTCTATCAACTGGAAGTACCTGACAGATACCGATGGTGACGGCGTTCCGGATATTATCGAGATAAATATGGGCTCTGATCCCGAACTTGCTGAGGATGATTACAATGAAGTCCTTGATAGCTATACGCTTGAGCTTATGTATAAAAATCCACTTATACTCTATAAGCCTGAAACACAGGAATCCATCATCTACGGTGATATGTACCATGACCAGAGAATTGACGTATTTGATCTGGTTTTATTAAAGAGAGCTTGCATAAATGGTGAGTTCTATGAGGAAGGCGATCTTGACGGAGATGGCGATCTTGATATCGATGACGTAAAATATCTTCAGGATTTCCTTCTAACAAGGATAAAGTGCTATCCGGTATACGACAGGTTCGACACTGATAATGATGGCCTTTCAGATTATGTCGAGATACAGTTCATCGGAACATCCAGCCGTCTTGCTGATACGGATGGTGATGGACTTTCTGATTACTTTGAAGTTTATTTATCAGGAACAGATCCGAATATTGCTGACGAAAATACAAGCATTGATTCTGACGGCGATGGTCTGACAATGCTTCAGGAATCAGAGTACAAAACAAATCCATATGCTGCTGATACTGATAATGACGGTCTGAGCGACTATGACGAAGTTATCACATACGGAACTGATCCGCTTAATGCTGATTCAGATGGTGACGGTTTGACTGATAAGGAAGAGGTCATCGACTTAAAGGATAATAAGCTTGATCCTAATAATCCGGCAACAAACGGTACACCGGACGGCGAGAGAATATTCACACAGATCATTTCTGCTGACAGCCCTGTTCTGAAAGACGTAAACACAGAGGACAATGCTTATAACCTTTCACTTATCGTAAATGCTACAGGAAACGCTGCAACATCTCTCAGAGTTGTAGAAAGTGGCTACTCTGCAATAATGAAGGACGGTTCAGCAGTTGGATTCATTCCTGAATTCCTTTACAATCCTGAGTATACTGTTCAGGATATCACACTGAAATTTGAGATCAAGGAAGAATACAGAGACAGCGTTCTCGATATCTTCACAGATGAGTATGATGATTCATACGATGAAGATCTTATTGGTATAAAGAGATTTAACATCTTCAAGTACTTTGAGGAAATAGATGCTGTAATGCCTATCGACACGGATTACGATGTAGAAAACAATACTGTATATGTTACAATTACAAATAATGACTTTGAGGTAAACGAGGACGGTACAAGCTGTGGTATTGGCTCATATTCTTTAGTAGACCTTGAGGTATGGGGTATTATCATGAATGAGAACTGCAATGATTATGATGAGGAAGAGGATGAGGCAGATAGTGTACAGATGGCAAATGCGTTACCTCAGTCCATGTATGCTCCCCATGTAAATATACTTGCAAATGGTTCTCAGCAGGTTTCAGCATCACTTCATACAAGACCTATAGAAATGGTTGAAAAGATCATGCGTAACTACTACGCTCATGCGAGAGTTAATACACCTGAAACTTTTTCGTCAAATGTTATTACATACAGAGGTCACAAGTATTCTGTTATCAATGGAAGCAATATTAGCTGGAGCGCTGCTGAGTCTGCCTGCGAAGCAATGGGCGGACATCTTATGACACCTTCCAGTGCAGGCGAGTTTGCTTTATTGCAGAATGTACTTACACACGGTGCAACCTATAATCGATACTGGCTCGGTGCTCATAAGACTTCAAGCGGCTGGCAGTTTGTAAACGGTGAAGGCTCTGTAAAGTATATTGATTCAGTAAGAAAAAATGTTTCTGGTCACTCATATGGCCTTAACGACTATGCCCACTATATTGGCGACAATCTTTACTATGCAGACGGCATGAGCTATTATCACAATAAGGATCTTTCCTGCTCAGCAACTGGATATATCTGTGAGTGGGATTCAGCAGCAAAGTACAAGAAAGGTATTAAGAGGGCTGCTACTCTTGCAGACAAGACAGTAATAAGATCGTTAAGTGGTTTATTTATTCTGAATGGTCCTCTTTCAAAGAACAGCAATACAGATACTGATGGCGACGGAATTCCGGATTATCTTGAGATTAATTTAAAGCTTATGAATAAGGTAGCACCTGGCGAAACTGGTGTTTCATGGATCCAGATAAATAGCTGGCTTTCAAAGAATAAGACAAGTAGGGGGATTGTATCTGGAAATAAAACAAGCGACAAGGTAAATAAGGCACTTAACAAGACCGCCACCGTTACAACAGGTCCCGCACAGTCAACAGGGCCGAGTACAGCAGGTACACACCCTGCTATTGTTACAACAGCAGTTATGATAGATGGAAGGGTCATATCATCTGATTATGACAATGACTACTATCCAGATGACAATGATGATAATCCCTTAGAGTTCGACAGAACAGAAATAGATATGGATATTATTGACGATTCTGATATGTATAAGAAAATCGTATTGCGTACAAAGGATACAACTCACACTATAACAGCAAGTCAGCGTGAAATAATGAGTACATCTTGTGGCGGTGGTGTTACAGAGATAATGAATCTACCGGAAAACTGTGAGAAAGCAGCAAGTAAATACAAGAGAGAACATGATCGAAAGGTACAGTATGAGTTCAAGACTGATGAGCCGACAACTTTAATTGTTGAAATGACATTTGATGATGCTGCAACTGCAAATAATTTGTATGACAAAGGCGGTTTTGCCGATTTAAATCAGCAGTGGGGTTGGCATTGGGACATGAACAGAATGGTTTCAAAGGAAGTGAATGGAAATAAACTTATATATACGATCAATGTTGATATTGCTGATACATTCCACCTTGATTTTGATAAGTCACTTTTCCCGAATAACGCCGAAGTAAAGATCTATGAAGACAACTATGTATATGCTGAAAATGGTGGTGTAGCTACTTATTCTTTATCCAATTCATCGACTCTTGGAAGTTATATGCGTGGTATTCAAATAGTATATTTTACTGATGAAATATTGGCTAATATACTTACCAATCATTACATAAATGAAGGTCTGCCTATGGGTGAAATCACTGCTTCTTTTTTTATGGATAAGACTGAAACATTAAAAAAATATTGCTATGATGAACTTATTTACGTTTTAGAGAAAGATGCCCAACTTGGAGATAAATATATAGATGATATAATAAAGGCTGCTGGTTTCGATGGTACAGTTGCTACGTTTGGAGGCGTTATTTGTCTTGGTTTAGAGAAAATAGGTGGAATAGCAAAGGCATCATTTTGGGGTGGCGTTGCTACTGTAGTTGGAGGAGTAACTACAACTATATCGATATATGAAACTAACCAGTCAACAAAGCAACGTGAGAAACTTGGTGATGCTATATGGTATGGTGATGGCAATTTCATGGTAGCAAAGTTTCCAGAGCATAAAGCTGATTATCAACCATGGAAAACAAAACACTACATAAGAAAATGGTACTGTTATGAGGAGGACGGTATTTTGCTTGATATTTCTCCATTTACAACAATTTCTATTACCTGTCTCTTATACACAACAGACGCTGCCGACGACTTAA
>JAIDNR010000229.1 GCA_029063695.1 Ruminococcus sp. | reverse complement strand
GGTCTGATGTCGCGTTTCAATGAAGATGTGAAAATTCTGCTGGAAGGCGGTCAGCTTTGCAAAGGTCTTGACGGACTTTTAATTGAATTTCCGAGAATCCGGCAGACGGCAGAAAAAAAAGTTTGTCTGTATATAAGCAGTTTTTTGCAGGGCGGAGAACATATTGATTATAAAAGACTTGTCAGCTTTGAAGCAATGCAGAATGCATCATGGAGCGGTGAAATGAAACAGCTTGTTGAAGATGTGAGTGACTGGAAATCTCGTAAATACCGCATTATTCTTTGTGCAGGAAGCGACAAGACCCTGCATCTGATTCAGCAGGATTTGCTTGCTCATGATATTCCATGCGATTTAGCAATAAATGGCATATCTCCTGCTGCCGGTCGTGTATGCCTTATGTCGGGAAGTCTTAGCGGCGGATTTGAGTATCCCGAAAATAAAATCGTTGTTATTACTCAGGGCAGAGCTATGGATTCTGTCCGCCGTAAGAAAAACAAAAAACGAAGTAAAGCTGAGGAAATACGCAGTCTTGCCGATATTTCTGAGGGTGATTTGATTGTACACAGCACTCATGGAATAGGTCGTTTTATCGGCATACAGAAGCTCGAATTTGATGATATTACAAAGGATTACATAACAATTCAGTATGCAGGCACTGATAAGCTGTATATTCCCGTAACTCAGCTTGATATGGTATCAAAGTATATAGGTCCTCGTGATGATACAGGCGTTAAGCTTACAAAATTAGGCTCGGGAGAGTGGCAGAGAAAAAAATCGAATGTAAAACGTGCCGTCAAAGATATGGCAAAGGAACTTACCGAACTTTATGCTAAACGTGAAAAAAGTCAGGGCTTTGCGTTTTATCCTGATGATGAAATACAGCATGATTTTGAGGAGCGTTTTCCATATATTGAAACAGATGACCAGATTAATGCTATAAATGAAATAAAAGCCGATATGGAGCGAGGCAGACCTATGGAACGTCTCCTGTGCGGTGATGTGGGATTCGGCAAGACGGAAGTTGCTTTACGTGCGGCTATGAAATGCGTACTTTCGGGAAAACAGTGTGCCATTCTTGCACCGACAACTGTTCTTGCGTATCAGCATTATCAGACGGCTTCACGCAGATTTGAGCAGTTCCCAGTTAATGTTGAACTTCTAAGCCGTTACCGCAATACAAAACAGCAGAATGAAATAATAAAGAAATTAAAGCAGGGCAGAATTGATATTTTAATCGGTACTCATAAAATCATTCAGAAAAGTGTTGTTTTCAGAGATTTGGGTCTTGCAATAATCGATGAGGAACAGCGTTTTGGTGTTGCACATAAAGAGAAGTTCAAGGAGACTTTTTCGGGTGTTGACGTTCTTATGCTGTCGGCTACTCCCATTCCACGTACTCTCAATATGGCTATGAGCGGTATACGTGATATGTCTGTACTGGAAGAACCGCCGCAGGACAGATACCCTGTTCAGACTTATGTTATTGAATATAATACAGCGACTGTTGTTCAGGCTATTGTGCGTGAACTCAGGCGGGGCGGTCAGGTTTACTATATTCATAACAGGGTTGAATCAATCATGAACTGTGCAGGAAAATTGCAGGATATGCTGCCCGATGCACGTATTGCTTATGCTCACGGACAGATGTCACAGGAGGAAATGTCAGTCGTTTGGGAACAGCTTGTTGAGCATGAAATTGATATTCTTGTATGTACTACCATAATTGAAACGGGTGTTGACGTGCCTAACGTGAATACGCTTATTATTGAGGATTCCGACCGCTTCGGACTTTCTCAGCTTTATCAGCTCCGTGGGCGTGTGGGACGTTCAAATCGTCGTGGATATGCTTTTTTTACTTACAGACAGGATAAAGTGCTTACTGAAATTGCCGCAAAGAGACTTAATGCAATGCGTGAGTTTACACAGTTCGGTAGTGGTTTCAGAATTGCTCTCCGTGACCTCGAAATACGTGGAGCAGGCAGTATTCTCGGCGGAAGTCAGCATGGTCACATGGAAACTGTCGGATATGATATGTATTTACAGCTTCTTTCTGAAGCCGTTGCAGAGGAAAAAGGTGAAAAGCCCGAAAAAGTTCCAGAATGCCTTGTCGATATTCAGATTGATGCACATATTCCAGAAAAATATATTGTAAGTCTCAATCAGAGACTTGATGTGTACAGAAAAATCATGTTCGTTGTGAAAGACGAAGACAAATTTGATTTGATTGACGAACTTATTGACAGATACGGTGAACCGCCGAAAGCCGTTCTCGGACTTATTGAAGTCTCGCTACTGAGAAATAAGGCAGCTCGTCTTGGTATTACCGAAATATCACAGAAAAATGCACAGATGTATTTTTATACCGAATATCTTACAGTTGAACAGATTGAGGCTCTTTCCGCCGCATATAAGGGGAAAATTACTTTCAACGGTTTCGGAAAGTCTTATGTTTCCGTAAAAATCAACCCGAAAACACTGCCCTTTGATATGATGAAAGAAGTTGTGGATATTGTGGAAAAAGCCAAAGGGGACGTATAAATGAAAAAAAACTTAATAATAATTGTCGGACTTCTTATGATTACAGCCGTTTGTGCGGTTTCGGCTTTTATCTTTTCCGAAAATAATTTTCCTGCACCTGCTGAATGCGATGACCCGAATGCGGTAACTTTTGATGACGGTGACCTTTCTTTTGCATATATTGATTCATCAGGTATTGACCCTGCGGACGGTGAACTTGTCATTGCTGATATAAAGGGAAACAAGATGCTGAAATTCAGTGACGACGGTAGTAATTTCAAAGACGGTACGGTGCAGAAAATAAAGATTGATGCCGCACGTCTGCTGAGTTCCGAAAATCTTGCGAAAGTACGTTCTGTTGAAATGGACGTGT
>JAIDNR010000228.1 GCA_029063695.1 Ruminococcus sp. | reverse complement strand
CAATTATATCATGTATTTCCAAAAAAAGCAAGTAAAAAATTCTCTTTACAGCAATTTTACTTAAGATAGACAAGAGTTCGCTGATAAAAATTTCTCACAGACTGCGTTGTTGTCCTTGCCATGAAAAATTTATATTCAGCTCTTTTCTTATTCACCTCAACTGGAATTGCTGTAATTATTAGAACTGTTATTGAAATATTTTAAAAAGAAATTGAATAATGCCAACAGAAAAAAAGTATCCTTTTTTCCTGTCAGAGATGATACTCTTTTTTATTTATCGGTATAAGGTCACTTTGGATTTGCCCTTTTTCAACTGTCACAAAGTTCACTGAGATTGATGATAATGATTCCACTAAATCTTAGTATACAGCCGATCATCTTGTGTAATGTAAGCTTTTCGGTTTTGTATATCAGTGATGAAATAAGTATAGCCATAAAACAATTTGCAGCTACAATGACTACCGCTTTCACACCTGTTGTGTGGGCAAGCCCGATGTAATAGAAAATATATTGCAGAATGGTCTGAAACATACTTATTACCATAATTTTTGGAACTGATCGCCTTGTCGGTAACAGCACTTTGTGAGCGGAAATACTGCCGAAAACAAGCGCCATGATACCTGCTATAGCAAACCGTACTCCTGCGAATATCATCTGTGACGACCAGTCAGCAAAATCTATACCGAACTTCTCATATCCGATTTTGACTCCAGAAAAAGCACTTCCCCATAATACTGAACAGATGAATGCCAGCATAATAACCGCAGGAGTTTTAGTTAAAATATTTTCTTTACATCTCATATCAGTATCCGTCGCTGAACCTCTGCTTACGTGCCGCATTACGCCTTACTGCACCTTCCCACTCGGCTTTTTCGGACAGAGTTTCCACTTCAAGTCCATACTTCACGGGAATCGGTCTGCCATCATTGTCAACGTGAACACATATAAGACGACCGCCGAACAGCCTGTTCTGCCCATTAATTTCCTTATATTGCAACAATTTTGTAGTCTCTGTAATGGATTCCTCAACTTTCTTATTCCTGATTTTCTCACCCATAATATTCACTCCTTATTATCTGATAATATCCCTGAGAACAACGAATGCGCAGTGTTTACTATTTCAGCTTGGAGGAATTACTTTTGATATGCTTTCTGATTATCTCGGATACATCGCTGATAGCCATAAATGCCGAATAGTCGTCATTGCTGACAATCTTACGCATGGTTGGCATCTCAATACGAGTTACTACGCAATAAAGAACGATTTTTTCGCCCGAAATAAGTCCGCTACCTTCCATAAGCGTGACTGTTCTACCGAGTGTATGATAAATTTCCATTCCCCAAAAGGAAACTTTCTTCAAATAACTCACAGAATACCCGTCATCACGACGGGTATTCCTCATTCGGGTTAGGTGCATCGAGGAATTTGTAGTAAATGTGTATCTCCCTCTCAGCGTGTCTTTTCCTCGGATTCTTGTCTATCACAACATATTCGAGAAGCTCCAGAGTCATTGCACGGGTGAGTTTCTCAGCACCTGCATATTTCTTCAAACGGCGGATAAACTCGTTCACATCATTTTCTGCCTGCTGTTTGGCTTCACAGCTTTCTTTCAGTATGGCGATCTCCGCTGTCAGCTTTTCCTTTTCTTGCTGATAGTCACCGAGGAGTGAGAGTGCCATACTCTCAGCAACTCTGCCCATGACCTTATCCTCATACACGGAACGGATCAGCTTTTCAAGCTCTGCAAGTCGTCTCTCATGAGCTTTGAGCTTATTCTTATCCTTTGCCAATTGTTTTGCATAAGAGCCTGTTTTGCGTTCAAGGAATACTTTCCGAGCCTTTTCTTCATTGACCGTCAGCTTGAGCATTGAGCGAATATCGGCAAGGACGATCTCCTCGATCACGCTCACCCTGATACAATGCGTACTACAAACCGTTCTGCCACTTTTAGCGTATGTACCGCAGATATAGGAGGGCGGATCGTTTATCAAACGCATTTTGTGACCACAGTCAAAGCAACAGCAGAAGCCCGACAGCGGATATGTAATACCGCTTTTTGTACGCTTTCCTCTGCTTCTTGACTTATCAATCTCCTGTATTCTGTCCCATATCTCCTGGGTAATAATAGGTTCATGTGTATTCTCGACAACCGCCCATTCAGACGGATCTTTGTTGATGACCTTGTGGTTTTTATGAGATACGGTAGTGGTGCGAAGCTGAACGAGCTTACCAAGGTAAACGGGATTATGCAGGAGCGTCTTTACAAGAGAATCACTCCACACTCCGCTTGTAAATCTCGGATTAGTTTTTCCCCATTTGTCATAGCGATATTCCATAGGTGTGAGGATACTCTCTTTGTTCATGGCTGCCGCAATTTTACCGTATGACATTCCCGATAATCTCATATTAAACAACCGCTTGACCACAGGTGCAGTTTCGGGATCAATAACAAGAGTATGATTAGGTGTATCGCTTCTCTCATAGCCGTAGGGAGCGAGAGACCCCATATAGTTACCCGACTTCGCATTTGCTTCATAGACAGCTCTGATTTTTTTGCTTGTGGAACTGCTGTGCCATTCGTTGAAAAGAGTGACGATAGGCATCATTTCAAGTGCTGCACTGTTGCGTTCTGCCGTATCAACATTATCATTTATTGCAATAAAGCGAATGTTATTCATCGGGAATATGTAATCTATATATCTGCCAACTTCGATATAATTACGACCAAAACGAGAAAGGTCTTTTACTACGATGATATTGATTTTTCCTGATTGGGTATCGGCAAGGAGTTTCTGTACTCCCGGACGTTCGAAGTCAGTACCCGTGTAGACATCGTCTACATATTCAGAAACGAGTGTCCAGCCCTTGTCCTCCACAAACTTTGTTAGTATCAGCTTCTGATTTTTTATTGAAAGGGAATCTCCCTCACGCAAGTCCTCTTGACTAAGGTGGAGGTAGATACCCACATTGTATTCGGTCTGCTTTGCCATAATAAACTCCTTTCAAATCAAAGCAGTACCAAATCCGACATATCCATTATAGCGCAATACATCGTATTTGGCAATAGCTTCTTCCGATATTTTTACGCTGTAATATTTTCTTCGTTCATAGCGGCTTCAAAAGCAAGCCGCTCCATTACCTCGTTGAGATTTTTGTTCACGACAAAGTGACTATGGACGGTATACTTGCATCCGCCGATTTCATAAATGCTGATACGCTCAGGACAGTCCTTGTACTGTTCGTTCAGCTCAAAAGTGTTTTTTACTGCCTTCTCTCTTTCTACGGCAGTTGTGTTATTATTCATAGCGAATTTTTCTCCTTAGCTTCTCTTTCTCTACGCTTTTAGAGTAAGGGCATCGCTTTCTCTCTCTTACCCTCATAATAGCCGTGCAGAATCAGCACAATAGCTGATTTGAGTATTTACACGGCTATGGTTTTAGTGATTGTATTTTTCATTCATCGTAATTTCCTGAATTATCGTAAAATGAAATATCATCGTTCTCATTATCGTTATAATGACTATCGCTGTTCGTGCTGTCATCATTCTCGTTGTCGGACGGAATATCACCC
>JAIDNR010000227.1 GCA_029063695.1 Ruminococcus sp. | reverse complement strand
TATTTTTTATATTTTATTATGCAGAATAAACGATAACTTTTTATAGTTTATCATTAAATCAGCAAAAAATAAAAACTCCTCACGTTTTTTCCTGCGGAGTTTTTTGTAATTTTATATCCCGATTCATCATATAATTGACTGAATAAGGGGGATTTTTTATGGACGATTTTATTATTGCCCTTGCTGGTAATCCGAATGTAGGAAAATCAACTGTTTTCAATGCACTTACGGGTATGAAACAGCATACCGGAAACTGGGCAGGAAAAACTGTTTCCTGTGCGGAGGGTTGTTTTGATTACAAGGACAGACATTTTATTCTTGCCGATATTCCCGGAATTTACTCTCTTTTTGCAAACTCAGCCGAGGAACAGACCGCACATGATTTTATATGTTCAGGCAGAGCTTTCGGAGCTGTTGTTGTATGCGATGCATCATGTCTTGAAAGAAATCTAAATCTTGCTTTGCAGATTATTGACAAAATACCGAGAACCGTTATATGTGTTAATCTGATTGATGAAGCGGAAAAAAAGGGAATTTCCGTAGATGCACAGAAACTCAGCGGACTCCTCGGCGTTCCTGTGGTACTGACATCAGCAAGAAACAATAAAGGTCTTGATGAACTTTGTGAAACAATTAATAATATTGTAGACTGTAAACCTGTTCCACTGAAACTCAATCTTAACGGAAACGACGATGAAATAATATCATCAATATCACAGAAAGCAAGTGAAATAGCAGCTCAGACCGTAACATACAATTCTCCTGAACCTTATAAACGTGACAGACGGCTTGACAAGATATTCATGAATCGCAAAACAGGCATTCCTGTAATGCTTCTGCTTTTTGGACTTATTATGTGGATTACTGTTACAGGTGCAAACTATCCCTCTGAACTTCTCAGCAAAGGACTTTTCGCTCTCGGCGATATTATGTCACAAGGACTGCTTGCTTCAGGTCTGCCATCATGGATTGAAGGTGTACTTATTCAGGGTATCTACAAAGTGCTTGCATGGGTTGTATCGGTCATGCTGCCGCCTATGGCTATATTTTTTCCAATGTTCACACTTCTGGAAGATTTCGGCTACCTGCCACGAATCGCATTCAATCTTGACGGCTGTTTCAGATGTTCGGGTGCCTGCGGAAAACAGGCAATCACAATGTCAATGGGACTTGGCTGTAATGCCTGTGGAGTTACAGGGTGCAGAATTATTGATTCTCCCCGTGAACGCCTGATAGCAATAATTACAAACAGTTTTATGCTGTGCAACGGTCGTTTCCCTACCGTTATAGCAGTTATAACGATGTTTTTCGTAACTGTAGGCGGAATATTCGGTTCTGTTATTTCAGGAGCTGTACTTCTCGGAGTTATTATTCTCGGCGTATTCATGACACTTGCCGTATCATTCGCACTCTCCCAAACTGTACTTAAAGGCGAATCAAGTTCGTATACTTTGGAACTTCCGCCTTACCGCCGTCCGCAGATTTGCAAAGTACTTGTGCGTTCACTTCTTGACAGAACAATTTTTGTACTCGGCAGAGCCTGCACAGCATCAATTCCGTGCGGACTTATTATATGGCTTCTTGCAAACATAAAAGCAGGAGATGTATCACTTCTTGCACATATATCTGATTTTTTAGACCCTCTCGGTTCACTTATGGGACTTGACGGAGTAATACTGCTGGCTTTTATTCTCGGATTTCCTGCAAATGAAATAGTTGTCCCGATAATCCTGATGTCATATATGGCACAGGGAAGTCTTGTTGAAATGAGCGACAATACAGAACTCTGGGCAGTTCTTGTTGCAAACGGCTGGACAATAAAAACTGCACTATGTATGCTTATTTTCACGGTATTTCATTTTCCGTGTGCAACAACCTGCATGACGATAAAAAAAGAAACAGGCAGCTGGAAATGGACTTTGATAAGTTTCGCACTTCCTACTGCCATAGGTATGTTTCTGTGTATAATTGTAAATTTATTTGGCTAATCTTGCGAAATAAAGCTCGGAATATTTCTTGTAATCATTACGGAACTGTTCGTCGTTCTCTTTCAAATCGCTGAGATAAGCATGAATATTTGTCTTTTCATCTGTTTCAATCAGACAGCCTGCAATATTTGAGCAGTGGTCTGAGATACGCTCCAGATTTGTAAGTATATCTTGAAAAATATATCCTAGTTCAACAGTACATTCATCATTCTGCAAACGGCATATATGACGGTTTTTCAGTTCTGTACTGAGATTGTCAACAACTTCTTCAATCGGCTCAACTCTGTGTGCGGATTCAAGATTATCCTCTTTGTATGAGCTGAAAGAAATGTCAATTATTTCATATATTGCAGCGGAAATAACGGTAATCTCATTAATACAGTCATCGGAAAATTTGATTCCCTTTTCCTGAATTTCCTGAACCGATTCGATAAGATTAACAGCATGGTCGGAAATACGTTCAAAGTTTCCTACACAGTGCATCATTTTTGAAACAGTACGGCTGTCCTTGCCCGTTATACTGCTTTTTGAAAGCTTTACAAGATAGCTGTTAATTTTATCCTCATATTTATCAATCAAATCTTCCGCTTCAATGACACTTTGAGCTTTTTTGCTGTCATAAGGAGAAACAAGAAGTGCAATGGCATCGGTGATAGCATTTTTTGTAAGGTCAGCCATTTCTATTGTAGTACCTCTGCACGTTTCAACCGCAACGGCAGGAGTTTTAAGAAATCTCTCATCGAGTGCTGAAAATACGTCTGTTTCTTCGGATTTTCCCTTTTTGTCACGTATAATAAGATGAGAGAGTTTTACAAGCTGATTTGTGAACGGAAGAAGCATAACAGTATTGATAACATTAAAAGCAGTGTGCATTACTGCAATACCGATATATCCTACAGTATTGCTCATAAAGTCGCCTAACGGCGTGAAATGTTCAAGAACAAGTATTATCGGAAGCATTATAAGTGTACCAATAACTTTAATAAGAATATGAGTCCATGCAACACGCTTAGCGTCCTTGCTTACTCCGAAACTTGAAAGAACTGCTGTAACACAAGTACCAATATTCAGACCCATAACAATCGGCAGAGCCATATCATAAGTAAGTCCGCCTGTTTTGGAAAATGCCATAAGAATACCGACAGAACCCGCTGAACTCTGAATAATTCCAGTAAATCCAGTTCCGACAAGTAGACCAAGTACAGGATTTTCAAATGCAGTAAGCAGTTGTCTGAACTCTTCTGATTCGGCAAGAGGGTCAACGGCAGTTTTCATCAAATCCATACCGGTCATAAGTACGGAAAATCCGACAAAAATACGTCCTATATCCTTTTTCTTAGCCTTTTTGCAAGCCATTATCATAATTATACCAACAAGGGCGAGAAGCGGTGAAAAAGATTCAGGCTTCAGCAATTGCAGGAGAAAACTTCCGATACCTCCATCATCTCCACCGTCAATATCGCCAAGACAAAGAATCCACGCTGTAAACGTCGTACCGATATTTGAGCCGAAACATACAGCTATAGTATCGACAAGTGCCATAATTCCGGAATTTACAAATCCGACAAGCATTACTGTCATGGCAGATGATGACTGAATTGCAACAGTAACAATCATACCAAGAATTATCGCCATAAATTTGTTTGAAGTCATTTTTTTAAGTGCGACTTCCATTTTACCGCCGGCGAGCTTTTCAAGTCCCGTTGACATTACATTCATTCCATAGAGAAAAAAGGCAAGTCCGCCGAGCATGGTGAAAATGTTGAAGATTGAAAATTCTTCCATAAAATTACTCCTTAATTTTAATTGCGGATTAAACACCCGTAATTTAATTATACCAGAAGTAAAAAAACAGTCAATAGAATATGCCTGAATTTTACAGAGATTTAACATAAAAAACAATGGTCAGAAA
>JAIDNR010000226.1 GCA_029063695.1 Ruminococcus sp. | reverse complement strand
GCAATGTGCGGTTATGATAATGAAGAGCATTTTATGAGGCAGTTTAAAAAAATCGTGGGGGTTACTCCCACAGGCTACAGAAGAAAAAGTGGATATATAAATCAGAATTTATGGAGGATTATATGAGGATTGAACATATTGCAATGTACGTTAATGATTTATACAGTGCAAGGGATTTTTTTGTAAAATATTTCGGTGCGGTTTCAAATAACGTTTATTATAATGTAAAAACAGGTTTCAGGTCTTTTTTTCTGAGTTTTGATGACGGAACAAGAATTGAAATAATGAATAAACCAGAAGTTAAAGACATAAAAAAGGAATTAAATCAGACAGGATATATTCATATAGCTTTTAGTGTGGAAAGTAAGGAAAAAGTCAATACAATTACAGAACGTTTAAAAGCAGACGGATATGAAGTTATCAGTGAACCTCGTACTACTGGTGACGGTTATTATGAAAGCTGTGTTATTGGATTAGAGGGTAATCAGATTGAAATAACTGTATGATAAATTTAAATCTGCTATAATAGTACTGCTTTTGATGATTATTAGGAAAAAGAGTTGATATATTTATGATAAGAGAAATAAACAGAAATGACTTTCGAGGATTAATGAAATTATATATGCAGCTGCATGATAATCCTATGCCGGACGAAACTATTGAGATAACAGAATTATGGAACAGAATTGTTGATGACAAAAATCATCATATTATCGTAGCAGAGGAGGACGGCAAAATAGTTTCGTCCTGTGTATGTGTGATTATTCCTAATCTTACTCATAATCAGCAGTCATACGCATTTATAGAAAACGTCATTACAGATAAAGATTACAGAAAAAGAGGTCTTGCGACAAAATGCCTGAATTATGCAAAAGATATTGCATTGAAAGAAAATTGCTATAAACTGATGTTGCTTACAGGCTCAAAAGAGAAAAGTACACTTAATTTTTACAGACAGGCAGGATATAACAGTGAAGATAAGACTGCATTTATTCAGTGGATATGATTTGGAGTGAAAAAGATGCTATTATATCGTCCTGTCGGTGAAAAAGAATTGATACTCATTGAAAAAAGCGGTTACAGTGAATTTCCGCCAAGACTTCCTGAACAACCGATTTTTTATCCCGTACTGAACAGAAAATATGCAGAAGAAATTGCTGAAAAATGGAACACAAGGGATAAAAATTCGGGATATAAGGGATATGTTACTGAATTTGAAGTTGATGATGATTATATCAGCAGATATGAAGTTCAGACTGTCGGAGCATCGTATCATCAGGAATTATGGATACCTGCTGAAGAACTTGCGGAGTTCAACAGTCATATAACAGGAAAAATCAAGGTGATTGCCTTATTGTTGTCAAGAGAAGAAATTATCGATTTGATAAAAGAAATAACAGATGTTTCAGGCAAGACCGAAGAACAGATTGACGGTCTGCTTGAAAAGCTACAGAATGGTGTTCTTGACCCTGAAATTTCTGATTATATATTCTGGAGCGATATGACTCCAGAGGAAATAGCAGATAAAGTATTGAATTATAAGCCAATATTATTATAATAATTTTTGATTATCTGTTGACTTTCTTACTGTGCTGTGCTATAATATTTCTGTAAATTAAATAAGTCAGTCTGCCACCGGGTAGAGAGCATTCGTTACACATCGTTAGGTCTTTGAAGATGTGCAGACGAGTGCTTGTTTTTTTGGAGGTATTTTTATGATGTTAAAAAAATTAAGTTATTTCACAAAAGCGGAACTTATGCTGTGGTTTATATCCGTTACTGCAATCGTTGTATCATTTCTGATTTTTGACAGAGAGAATTTTTTAACACTGATTGCATCTTTAATTGGTGTGACATCATTGATTTTTTGTGCAAAAGGAAATCCGTTCGGGCAAGTGCTTGTAGTAATTTTCAGTATTTTTTATGGAATAATTTCCTTTGGATTTACCTATTATGGTGAAATGATTACATATCTCGGAATGACTGCTCCTATGGCTGTTTTTTCACTTGTATCATGGCTGAAAAATCCATATAACGGCAATAAATCGGAAGTTAAAGTAAACAGACTTAAAGCAGGTGATATTATTATTATGATTTTTCTTACAGCTGTCGTCACATTGATTTTTTACTTTATTCTTTCGGGACTTCATACAGCAAATATAATTCCCAGCACCATATCAGTTATGACAAGTTTTATAGCGATTTTTCTGACATTCAGAAGAAGTCCGTTCTATGCCATAGGATATGCCGTGAATGATATTATTCTGATTATTATGTGGATTTTAGCGTCATTTTCTAATATATCATATATATCTGTTGTCGTCTGCTTTGTGATTTTTCTTGTGAATGATATATACGGTTTTATAAGCTGGAGGAAAATGCAGAAACGTCAGGAAATATAATTTATAAATAATTTTTGCTTTTCTATTGACAAATGTATATTCATGTAGTATAATATAATCATACCTTATCAAGAGTGGTGGAGGAAACAGGTCCTGAGAAGCCCGGCAACCTGAAAATCAAGGTGCTAAATCCTGCGGTATTATTTCCGGAAGATGAGGATTTTTAAAGAAATCAAAGTGTTTCCGGTTATGGAAGCACTTTTTTAATGTAATGGAGGTTAAAAAATGAAAAAAGTTTTCTTTACTTCTGAATCAGTTACAGAGGGACATCCCGACAAAATCTGTGACCAGATTTCAGATGCCGTACTTGATGCAATGCTTGAACAGGACGAAAATTCTCGTGTTGCGTGTGAAACAGTTGTAACAACAGGTATGATAATGTGCATGGGTGAGATTTCCACAAAAGCCGATGTGGATATTCCGAAAATTGCACGTAAAGTAGTTGCAGACATCGGTTATGACCGTGCAAAATACGGCTTTGATGCACATACCTGTGCTGTTCTTACAAGCATTGACGAGCAGTCGCCCGATATTGCTATGGGCGTAAATGAAGCATATGAGTACCGTGAGCAGAACAGCGACAGTGACGGACTTTCAAACGGTGCAGGCGACCAGGGAATTATGTTCGGATATGCCTGCAATGAAACTCCCGAACTTATGCCGCTTCCGATTTCACTTGCACATAAGCTTGCACTCAAACTTACTGAGGTACGCAAGGACGGCACGCTTCGTTATCTTCGTCCCGACGGCAAATCACAGGTTACTGTTGAATACCACGATGACAAGCCTGTAAGGGTTGATGCTGTAGTTGTATCGTCGCAGCATTCCGCAGACGTTTCACTTGACCAGCTTCGCCGTGATATTGAGGATTTGGTTATCCGTGAAGTTATTCCGTCTGAACTTATGGATGAAAATACAAAGATTTACATAAATCCCACAGGACGCTTTGTAGTAGGCGGACCACAGGGCGACAGCGGTCTTACAGGACGAAAGATTATTGTTGATACATACGGCGGTTACTCACGTCACGGCGGCGGTGCGTTCAGCGGCAAAGACCCGACTAAAGTTGACAGAAGTGCTGCTTATGCCGCAAGATATATCGCTAAGAATATCGTTGCCGCAGGACTTGCTGACAAGTGTGAAGTACAGCTTTCTTATGCTATCGGAGTTGCACAGCCGATTTCAATTCTTGTTGATACATTCGGTACAGGAAGGGCTGATGAAAATGCACTTTCTGCTGCTGTTTCGGAAGTATTCGATTTAAGACCGTCTGCAATAATAAAAATGCTTTACCTCAGAAAACCACAGTACAGACAGCTTGCCGCATATGGTCACATGGGACGTGAAGATTTGGGTGTTGCATGGGAAAAGACTGATAAAGTTGATGCCATAAAAGCCGCACTCAATAAGTAAAAAATCAAGCCTGAGCGTAAAAACTCAGGCTTTTTATCAGTTTGATTCAGAATAAAATCCCTCAATGATATCTTCCTTTACAGAAT
>JAIDNR010000225.1 GCA_029063695.1 Ruminococcus sp. | reverse complement strand
TTAAACGATAAAAACCTATGGGTAAAATCTATACTTCTATTGCGGAGCTTGTCGGCAGAACTCCGTTGCTTGAACTTAAAAATTACGAGGAAAAGCATAATCTCAAGGCAAAAATTCTTGTTAAGCTTGAGTATTTCAATCCGAATCAGAGCGTAAAGGACAGAATTGCTCTTGCTATGGTTGAAGACGCTGAAAGAACAGGCAAATTAAAAAAAGGTGATACTATTATAGAACTTACCAGCGGTAATACTGGTATCGGACTTGCGGCAATTGCGGCAGCAAAAGGGTACAAATTCCGTGTTTACATACAAGACCAGGTAAGCAAAGAGCGTTTTCAGGTAATACACGCATTCGGCGGTGAGACTGTAAAAGTTTCGGAAGTTCCTGAAATTGTTGAAAGTATGGAAAAGTACGGAGCTGATTTTGTAGAGTGTGTAAAGGCACTTGAAAGAGCTGTCAGCGGTGAGGAAAATATATGGTTTGCAGACCAGACAAGAAATTCCGCAAATCCCGATATTCATTTCAGAACGACAGGTCCAGAAATATGGCAGGATACTGACGGAAATGTTGATATTCTTGTTGCAAATGTGGGAACAGGCGGAACTCTTTCCGGTACAGGAAATTATCTGAAATCTCAGAATCCGAATATACAGGTTGTGGGAATCCAGCCGACTGAAGATTCTTTCCAGAGTCCTGAACGTCCGGAACAGGAGGAAATTACAGGTGTTCACCCATTTGAAAACGTGGAAGAACGTTTTATTCCGGCTAATCTCGACAGAAAAGTTTATGACGACTGGTATGAAGTACATACAAATCAGGCTTATGAATCAGCAAGAGAAGTGGCAAAAACAGACGGAATTTTAGTCGGAGCGTCATCGGGAGCAGCAATCTATGTAGCAACAAAGCTTGCTGAAAAGCCCGAAAACGCTGGAAAAACTATTGTTGCTGTTCTGCCTGATACGGGACTTCGTTATCTTTCCACACATCTTTTTGATGAAAATTATCAGGGTTAAGGAGGTTGCCTATGTCATTGAATTTAGATAGTTCCAATGTAGCTACCAGAGAAAACCGTATCGGTTCTATCACGGGATATATAGGTACGCTAAGCGACCTTGCCGAACAAAGCGGCTGCGGAACATTAAAAGGCTGTTCGAGATGTTTTTCACAATCAAGTACCTGTCTTTCAAGCTGTGCATTGGGACAGCTTTCAGCAATAAGAGATATAGCGATAATACATCACGGTCCGGCTGGCTGTTCTGTTGCGAGTGCGGGTACATATTATCTTGATAAGGTAATGGCGAAAAAGCGTGGAGTTACCAATAATACAGTTTATGTCGGTACGGATATGAACGAAAAGGATACGATTTTTGGTTCGGCAGACGCTCTCAGAAGAATCATTCTGGAAGTCAACAAAAGATATTCTCCCAAGGCGATTTTTGTAACAAGCTCCTGTGCGACCGGTATCATAGGTGAAGATATCGACAGCGTTGTTGACGATGTAAGAGATGAAATAGACGTTCCAATTGTGGCAGTACACTGCGAGGGCTTTAAGTCAAGAATATGGGCAACGGGTTTTGATATTTCCGACCATGCAGTATTAAGCAGTATTGTCCAGCCGCCGAAGCAGAAAAGAAATACCATTAACTTCAAGAATTTCTACGAAAGTGCAAGACCTGAAATTATAGAGATTTTCAAAAATTTTGATTTAGAGCCGATTTTCCTTTACTGCAATTCGACAGTCGAGGAACTCAGCCATATTTCTGAATCACTCGCTACTACTTGTATCTGCGGTACGCTCGGAAACTATCTCGGCAACGGACTTGAAGAAAAATACGGCGTTCCGTACATCAGGACTATCAATCCGCTTGGAATTGCAGGCTTTGAAACGTGGCTGCGTGAGATTGGAAAAGTAACAGAACGAAGTGAAGCCGTTGAAAAATATATTGCTGAACAGAGAGCTATTTACATTCCTCAGATTGAGGAAATCAAGAAGGAATTAAAGGGACTGAAAGCTGTTCTCGGTATGGGTCCCGGATATACTTTCGAGGTATCGAGAGTTCTGAATGAGCTTGGAATTGAAGTTGTATGGGCATTGGCATGGCATTATGATAAAAAGTACGAGAATGGTGATGTACCGCCGTCCATGGAGTATCTGCTTGAAAACGGTGTGGACTTTGAGGCAAGCGTTGCAGACCAGCAGAATTATGAGGTTATGAACATTCTCAATAAATATCAGCCTGACCTGTATCTTTCAAGACATCCCGGTTCAACCGTATGGGCAATTAAAAACGGAACACCTGCTGTCTATGTGGCGGACGAATATATGATTTTTGGCTATAAGCATACGCTGGAATTTGCACAGTCTGTTCTGGACAGCATTCATAACCGCAGCTTTGAAAAAAATCTTGCAAGACGTGTAAAGCTGCCGTATACCGAGTGGTGGTATGAACAGAACGTAGATAAATTCTTAGAGGAGGGAAAGAAGTAATGGCAAAGCTACTTGATAAACAGAGATACAAATGTGCATTGGGTGCAATGCAGACGGTTCAGGCTATAACAAGAGCAATCCCTGTACTTCATTCCGGACCGGGCTGTGCTCAGAAGCTTTCAGATTCTATCGGAAGCAGCGGTTACTTTTCGCCGAATATCTTCCCATGTACCAGTATCAATGAAAAGGACGTTGTATTCGGCGGTGCAAAGAAGCTGGATACTACCATTGCAAATGCTCTGAAAGTCATTGACGCAGATTTATATGTTGTGCTGACCGGGTGTATTCCTGAAATTGTCGGAGACGATACGGCAGAGGTCGTAAGTCATTTTGAAGATGCAGAAAAGCCGGTTATTTATGCGTCTACAGCAGGATTCAAGGGCAATAATTATAAAGGTCACGAGCAGATAATAGATGCTATAATAGACCAGTATCTTGAAAAGGCAGATGAAAAGGAAAAAGGTCTTGTGAATATCTGGGCTGACGTTCCGTATCAGGATTTATTCTGGCTCGGTAATATCAGAGAACTGGAAAAGCTCATCGCCGAGCTTGGTCTTACGCCTAATACCATATTCGGTTATCAGCGTGGGATTAAAAATATTGACCGGATTCCAAAGGCTGAATTTAATCTCCTTGTATCACCGTGGGTGTCTGTGGGCAACATGAAGAAAATGGAGAAAAAGCTTGGTATACCATATCTTCATTATCCTACACTTCCTATCGGAGCTTATGAAACAAGCAAATTCCTGCGTGAGGTCGGAAAATTCGCCGGAGTTGACGAGCAGAAAGTAGAAAGTATCATTAATGAACATGAGAACTATTACTACTATCTCATTGAACGATATGCAGATATGTTTCTTGAAACTCGTGTAATGGCAAAGCAGTTTTCAGTTGTTGCAGACGCTCAGTATGCACTTGGAATCACGAAATTCCTTGTAAATGATCTCGGACTTGTTCCGGCAAAGCAGTTCATAACGGACGATACGCCAAAGGCATTTCAGGAGCAGATAAAAGCCGAATTTGAGAATCTCAATTATGGACTGAAAGCGGAAGTCAGCTTTGAAACGGACAGTTATAAGATACATAACGAAATTCAGTCTCACGATTATCACGGCTATCCGCTGATTCTTGGAAGCTACTACGAAAAAGAGATAACTGAGAAAATGTTCGGACACTTTTTGAATATCTCATGGCCTGTACAAGACAAAGTAGTGCTTGATGACTTCTATGTCGGCTACACAGGCGGAATCCGTCTGATAGAGGATATTTATTCCGTTGCCGTTCAGCGTTGGAACTAATGGAGGGGAATATGTCCTATAAAATAGCAGTTGCGTCCTCTGACGGTGAAAATATCAATGAAACTTTTGGTTCTGCAAAAAGTTTTGTAATCTATGAAGTATCAGACGGTGTATGCA
>JAIDNR010000224.1 GCA_029063695.1 Ruminococcus sp. | reverse complement strand
AATCTACTCATATTCTGAAAACAACAAAATTAATTCAGAGTACAAATATGCTGAAATTTCTGCTTTGACACCTGATAATTTTATTATGCTTGAAATTCTTTTTAAAGAATCTTGTGTTAAGTGGAACAATTTAGATGATGTTTCATGGTTTGAAAGTGAGAAAAATCAGAAAGCAGACAAACATATCAAAGAAGTTGTAAAAATGCTTTCATGTAATAACTCTGAGGAAGTGCAGGCAGAAGGATTAAAACTTGCATCAGATGTCAGATATTTAGGTCATTTTTTTCAGCCGTCCATAAACAGAGAATCAGAAAGCCTATGGAATAATTGTGCATTAGTTTTATCGAAAAAAACTGATGAGGAATTAACAGATTATCTTTTATGGTGCTTTATATGGATTCAGGATATAAACTGTAGCGGTGCAGATAAGATTTTTAACAGACTAGTGAAATATGGTGATAAGGAAAAATTAAATCATCAAAAAAATAAGGCAATTAAAATAGCGAAGATTCTAAATGATGACAAATGGCTTAAAACTCTGTATCAGATTTAATTGAATAAAAGAAATGACAAAAGCCTGTACTTTTTTCAGTACAGGCTTTATTTTTTGTCATTACTTATTCTGCATATATTCGTCCATAGCGGCAGCAGCTTTCTTGCCTGCACCCATAGCGAGAATAACAGTAGCAGCACCTGTAACGGCATCACCGCCTGCATAAACGCCCTCACGGGAAGTAAGACCGTCCTCGTCGGCAATAATTCCGCCCCATTTCTGTGTATCAAGTCCTTCGGTTGTTGACTTGATAAGCGGATTCGGAGAAGTACCGATTGCCATAATAACGCAGTCAGCCTCAATCTCGAACAATGCACCTTCAATCGGAATCGGCTTTGCACGACCGCTTGAATCTGGTTCGGAAAGTTCCATCTGCTGGCATATTATGCCTTTTACCCAGCCTTTTTCGGTTGAAGTAATTTCAGTAGGATTTGTCAGGAACTTGAAATTTATTCCCTCTTCCATAGCATGTTCAACTTCTTCAGCACGGGCAGGAAGTTCCTTTTCAGTACGGCGGTAAACGATAGTAACATCTGCACCAAGTCTCTTTGCACATCTTGCAGCGTCCATAGCAACATTTCCTCCGCCGACTACTACGGCTTTTGTTCCTGCTTTAATCGGTGTTGCAGAATCAGGCTTGTATGCTTTCATGAGATTGATTCTTGTAAGAAATTCGTTTGCTGAATAAACACCATTGAGATTTTCGCCCGGTATTCTCATAAATCGTGGCAGACCTGCTCCCGAGCCTATGAATACAGTCTCAAATCCCTCTTCTTTCATGAGTTCATCAATTGAAACGGTCTTGCCTACAACTGTATTTGTCTCGACTTTAACACCGAGTGATTTAAGTCCCTCAATTTCTTTCTGAACTATAGACTTAGGAAGTCTGAATTCAGGAATACCATAGGAAAGCACACCGCCTGCAACATGAAGTGCTTCAAAAACAGTAACATCATAGCCCTTTTTAGCCAAATCACCTGCACAGGCAAGTCCCGAAGGACCAGAGCCGATTACTGCAACTTTATGACCGTTTGATACAGGCTTTTCAACTACTGATTCATTAAGTAAATTATGTCTGTCGGCAACATATCTTTCAAGTCTGCCGATTGCAACAGGTTCACCTTTTTTGCCACGTACACACTTGCTTTCACACTGTGTTTCCTGCGGACATACACGACCGCATACAGCAGGAAGTGAACTTGATTTTGTGATTATCTTATAAGCTTCCTCAAAATTACCCTCTGCAACTTCCGCAATAAAAGCAGGTATATCAATCTGTACGGGACAGCCTGTAACACATGGCTTATTCTTGCAGTTCAGACAGCGTTTAGCTTCATCAACAGCCTGTTCTTCAGTATATCCGAGTGCAACTTCCATGAAGTTTTTATTTCTCACATCGGGAGCCTGCACAGGCATTTCATTTTTATTTAAAGACATATTAGCCATTGTTTTCTACCTCCTTGAAAAGATTACAGGTATCTTCATGAGCTTTTCTTTCAAAGTCACGGTAACTTGCACCTCTTGCCATAGCTTCATCAAAGTCAATAAGATGACCATCAAACTCAGGACCGTCAACGCAGGCAAATTTTGTCTCTCCGCCGACAGTAAGGCGACAGCCGCCGCACATTCCCGTACCGTCAATCATAATCGGATTCATTGATGCAACAGTCGGAATTTCGTATGTTTTGGTCAACGCACAGACAAATTTCATCATGATAAGCGGACCGATTGTAATAACTCTGTCGTACTTCTCTCCGCTTTCTATAAGCTTTTTGAGTGCATCTGTAACAAGACCCTTTTCGCCTGCCGTACCGTCATCGGACATAAGCACAAACTTTGAAGATGCTACCTTGAATTCGTCCTCAAGAATAACCAAATCCTTATTTCTGAATCCGACAACCGAATGAACCTCAACGCCGAGTTCATGGAGTTTTTTTGCAACGGGATAAGCAATTGCACAGCCTACACCGCCGCCGACTACAGCAACTTTTTTAAGTCCTTTGGTTTCAGTTGCACGTCCCAGAGGACCGACGAAATCATGGAGACAGTCACCCTCATTCATATGATTGAGCTTTTCTGTAGTAGCTCCGACAATCTGAAAAATGATTGTAACCGTACCTGCTATGCGGTCATAGTCAGCAATAGTAAGCGGAATACGTTCGCCATCATTGTCTGTTCTGAGAATAATGAACTGTCCCGGCTCTGCTTTTCCGGCAACTCTCGGAGCATTGATTTTCATAAGAGTAACAGTCGGATTAAGACTTTTCTTTTCGAGAATTTCAAACATTTCTCTATACCTTCCTTAAATTTATTAATTTATTATACCAGCGTCACCATTGACGCAGATAAAGCTTATATATATTCTTTGAATGCCAATTCATTGCGGATTTCATAGAACTTATTCACAAGTGCAAGTTCACTCTCGGAAAGCTTCCGTCCGCTTGTATAGATTATATAGTCCCTGAAACAGTTATCGGGAAAACTGCATTTTCTCTGCACAAGACCATATTTTCCGCAAAGACTTTCGGGTACAGGCGAATCAAGCATAAACGACTGAGGAACAGTCAGAAGAAAATCAAGTGCACTTCCTCTGTCAAACATATAGATTCTGCGTGTTTTTGTATTTTCGGGACGATTTGCGGTAAACAGCTTTTCAACCGCACCTGCTATATACGGCACGGCATCGTCTCCCTGAGTAAGTTCTGCATAATTTGCGGAAAGTTCACCGTATGTCAGATTTTCTTTTTCTGCGGCAGGGTGTTCCGCCGACATAACCGCCAGAATTTCGTATTCCCACAAAAGCTGACTTTCAAGATTCTTTTCGGCAAGAAAATCAGCAAAGTATTTTTCGTGAACTGCATTTAATCTTATAATTCCGAAATTATAGCCGTTTTCACGGACATTTTCGATAGTACGCATGGAATTTGTTTCACAGAAATATACTTCCATATCATCGGAAGAATCTGAACCTGCAATATAATCCGAAAAAGCCTTGGAAATATAGCCTGTTCTCGGAACTGATATACGCATTCTGCGTTTTTCGGGCTTATTGGGTGAAGAAATAGATTCCATACTGTCAATCTGTATAAGAATCTGCTTTGCACAGTCAAGAAATTTCACTCCCTGGTCTGTAGGAATAACGCCCTTTGAAGTACGGCGGAAAATTGTGATTCCCAATGAATTTTCAAGTTCTTTTATAGCCTTGCTGAGGTTTGGCTGAGCCATGTAAAGATTTTCAGCCGCCTGAGTGATTGAACGTGTTTTCTCGATTTCAACTGCGTATTTAAAATGCAGTGTATTCACGGTTCAGCCCTCCTTTTTATTTCATTTTATCGGAA
>JAIDNR010000223.1 GCA_029063695.1 Ruminococcus sp. | reverse complement strand
TTTCAATATTATAAATATCTCCAGCCTTTGCACTTCCACGCAGTTTGAAATTAAGTCTCATAAGAATGTTGTTATCTTCCATACACTCTTTTGTAAATGCGTACTTTCCGCCTGTCATATCAAGATACATGACATTTATCTGTCCGATTTTATTAGAGCGTTCAATATCAACACTCCATTCAGGCAACTGATTACTGTTTCCGTCCGCACGTTCATCGCCGAGTATCATAATATCACCCTCGCTGATTCCCATGAACTCAAGATATGAGGAGTTAAAAACTATACTTGCACTTACCGCAGGATATGATTCTTCACCCAAAGCAGACAATGAAACATCAACACTGAACTCCTCATGAGCAGAAATACTCTGCTTCGGAGGAGTTACTATAGTAAGCGTTGGTATGCCAAAGTTTTTTATATTTTTCGGCAGGAGAAGCAGTAAAATTATAATCAACAAAATAATCGCTGTAACCGCAATAATTATCTTCTGTTTTTTGGTGAGTTTTTTCTTTTCCTGCTCCTGATTTTTGTTATTTATACTCATTTGACAGAATTATATGCAGTAGCAGCTTTATTTATAATAATGTATTCATTGCCATGAACGAAATACTCAACAATACCGAGTGCATCAAAAGTATTGATTCTTGCATCGGAGTTCACATTAAGGCGGAGAATTTCAGTATCTGTCGGAGCATCTGTTTTTCTGAGCCATGCGTTTACTGAATTGAGTGCGTCCTGTGCATTGATAACTCCATCGCCGTTTGCGTCACCAAATACAAGCTCATTACCTACTTTTGTACCAAGTGTAAAGTTATCTGCATTGATAAAATTCTCAAGTTTAATGGAACTGTCCACAAGTGCCACATAACTCCTAATACCTGTCTTATTGGTGATTGCATCGCTGTACATGAAATCATAAATATTTTTTCCGTCGGAGTAAGCAAGTGCGGAATTTGTATCAAGATTTGCAACTGCCACACACACAGCCATTTTGTTTTCAGGAATGAGGTCAATACTATCGCCCTGATAGAGTACGCACGCACTGAATGAAAGTTCGTCAACAATGTTTACAGTACCGCTTGCCTTGTCCGTGTTGACTACTTCAATAGCAACATTGCTTGTGGAATCAGAACTGAACTTCATTGACATACCTGTTACAGCTATTTCGAGTTCGTCCGCTGTGAGTTTCTCTGTGGATTTGAAGCTGATTACGAAAAATTCAGCAGGAAAATCAGTACCGCTTATATTGATACTCTGATTTTTTTCGGGGTCAAAGTAAACTATACGGAGTTTTCTTGTTTCTTCTTCAAGATTCCAGCTGATTTTACCACCTGAAACCCTGTCGCTCATTGTTATGCTTGTTACAGTAAGTCCGTCGGGAACATCAACGATACAGTCCATAAGCTTATAGTCTGCGGAATTGTCCCAGCCGTCGATATTCACAACAGCATTGAATACCGTTCCTTGTTTACTGCTGATTTCCTGCGGAAGTCCCAGTGATGCCGTAAGCTGTTCAGCAGGTGTGGTAGTTTCTGCAAAATTAACATCACTCATATCATAGAGAGAAGTTTTGTGATTAATAAATCTGTCATATGCAACAAGTGCGTAAGTTGCCTGGTCTGTAGCCATACCGTTGCCACCGTCGCCTGTAATATGTGAAAATGTTCTGCTGTCGCTGTTGTAGAATGTAAGGAGTGCATCTACAGCTGAATTTCCGTTCTTTACAAATCTTTCATCAGTATCAGGATTTATTCCGAGAGCAGTACACGCAACGATGACCTGTGCGATACTTTCTGAATTTACTGTTCCCCATGAAGCATAACCGCCTGTTTCCTTTTGGAGCAATGAAAGTGCATTGATACCATTGTCAACAGCTTCCTTGACTTTGCTGTCGTCAGTATACCTTGCCAGAGCCTGAATAGTCATTGCTGTCATATCAGGGTCGGCAGTAGTTCCTGACATTGCCCAGCCACCGTCGGGAGTCTGCTTTTCAAGAAGATAGTCGATACACTGCTGACGGATAGTGCTGTCTGTTGTCTGGTAATTATTCGTATCAAGAGCAATCAAAGCCCATACAGGACCATTGATACCCTGTTTCTTAATCCATGCAAAGTCATCATACGGAGTAATAAGATTCCAGTCACCTACTTTTTCAGCATTTATGCCAAGTGATGAAAGTGCAACAATCAGACGTGAATTTTCCGTTGACTTGACTTTATGCAATGCACCATTGTTATTTACGCTTGACGCTGTTTCGTTTACTGTATTGACGATTCTGTTGTAGTAATCTTTGAAATATGTATTATCTTTATCAAAATAATTGCCACGTGCCAGACAGAGAACACTCCATTCGCCTGCACTTGTACCAAAAGCAGGTTCGGGAATATCAATTGTAAGCTGAGTAAGGGCATTATTTAAAATTTCCGAAACGTCCCGAGCTTCAGCAGGAACGGCAACTTCTTTCTGTACCTTGATAGTATATGTATTGGTCTCTCCGTCAGTATTCATGCTGAGAGAACCGTTGTAATTACATTCAACGATAATTTCTGTGCCGTCGGAAACAGGCACTTGTTTTGTTCTCTTATATTCTGTATTTCCTATTCTTGTACGCACCTGATAGTTTTTGTTGTTTGCCGTAGGAGTTACAAGAACACTGTCTGCATCTGACGGAACAGTGAGGATATATTCGTGAGTATCCTTGTCAAAAGCAGGAGAGAGTGTACCCTTATCAACAACAATATTCTTGACTGTTGAATCACTGTTTCCCCAGCTTCCGCCTAAATCATCGCCGTATGCACATGTATACATTACACGGATTTCATCGCCTGTTTCAAGTTCGCCCTCTGCAACAGTGAAACTGCCGAAGCCCTCATTTGTAAACCAGTCGTTAAGAGTACCCATCCAGCCCGACATGAAACCGCCGTCAAATTCACCCATACCGTTGATGTAGGAAATATAGTTACTTTCCGCACCTTCCTGCGTAGCACCTACCGATTCGATTGCCTCAACAATGCAGGTCATCATTGTAGAATCATTATTAATATCAACCCATGTATCAACAAGTGTGCCATACCAGAATTTATCATCCCAGTACTCAGAATCAGGTGTGAACGTTGTGTTTTCTATAATTACATGGACTTGATTTTCATGTTCCCCGACTGCAAATACAGCAAACGGAACGGCGTTTGCTGTAATAGCCATTGCCGTTAAAATACCTAAAAATTTGTTCTTCATCGAAAATTACTCCTTGTCATTTTAAGATTTTTTCTGCTTTTTTTCCTTTAAACCCGCAGTTTCCAATGCTCTGTTCCATGCACCAAGCCTACTCTTGATTCTTGAAATATCTGCACCACTAAAATCACTCTTTTTTGGCACTCTTCCAAGCTCTGCTGATTTTTCTCTGAGCATTGAAATTGCCATATCCTTTGTAAACATATCATCCTCCTTAAAATGCAAAAAAGCGTTCCCGTTTAACACGAGAACGCACAACAGAATATCAGCGTATGACGATAAAATCTCCATATCACAGCACAAAAAAGCGAAAAGAGCCGAAATATTGAGATTAGTCTCTGATAAATCGGTTGCACTCTTCTCGCCCAAGCCCGTGATAAACCATGAAATTACGGCAGGTCTCCTGACTGATGACAGAGCGGCAAAAAATACCGCACAAAAAACACCTTCTCAGATTTTTCGCTTAAATCCAATGGCTTACGTTTTTCTCATCAAACACAGTAATGGCGGTTGTTTCGGATTTGAACCGAATTCCCTTTTAATCTACTCAGTCAACAACTTTTCAAACCGTATTTTCTTTTTGCTATTCAATTTATAATACTATAGCTTATTTTTTCTGAAATGTCAATAACCTGAAAAAAATTGTAAGATAATTAATGT
>JAIDNR010000222.1 GCA_029063695.1 Ruminococcus sp. | reverse complement strand
GATATATAATGAAGATATTGACGAATATATTCCGATATATGAAAAAACAGATGAAGAATATGAATTGACAGCAGGTGAATATACATATGATTCATTCTATCTTGATTTAAATCCCACTCTTAAAATTCCTGTTTCCGACAGCTACAGTTTCAAATTCAAGGACAATGCAAGCAAATCCGATCAATATGAAATTAATTTTTCTGCCGAATCAAAAGACGGATATGCTTTTATATCATCAAAAAGCAGTGGAAAATCAGCAAATGTTTCGGCACACAAAGTAAGTGTTGAAGCAGATGACGAGGATTATACAATAGCTGAACTTATTCCTACAGAGCCATTATATAAATCTCCTTACAATTATTTCAGAGCAAATGCATTCAATGCAGGAAATTTCACAATGACAGACCGTGAGGACGGCATATTACTTCAATCCTATTCGCCGTATTTAGCAAACATGATATTCGGATATAGTGACAGTAGCAGCTCAAAACTTGAGTTCCGCATTGAACCCGATTCGGGAAGCCTGCTCCTCAGATATGATGATGAAACACAGAAAATCCGTGCATTTATCGACAAAGATGATGACAACATATATGAGACAGAAATTCAGAATGGTGACATGAACTGTGATGGTATACTTGATGCAGGTGATGCCTCAAAAATTCTTGCAACATATTCAGAACTTTCAACTCAAAGTGAACCTGTAATGAAGTATGTCAATATCTTTGCCGACCACAATGGCGACGGCATGATTGATGCAACTGATGCAGCACAGGTACTTTCAACATATGCTGAAAATTCAACCTCCTAAAAATATACTTCAAAAAAGTACATCCTCAGTTAATTCTGAGGACGTACTTTTTTATTATATCTTTTTATTGAATCTGATAATTTCATCACGGAATTTCTCAGAAATCGGCTGAGGTTCAAATACAGGACGTGCAAAATAATAACCCTGAAGCAAATCAACTCCACATTCAATTACTGTTTTAAGCTCTCCTGATGTCTCAACTCCTTCGGCAAGAACAAGAATATCATTAGCTTTTGAAATCCTCACAAGATTCAGAATAATATTTTTTCTGCTGACATCACTGTCACAGCCGTTTATAATAGTACGGTCAATTTTAATAAGATTCGGTTCAAGCGTGATAAGTGCGTGTTCACTGTTGTAACCGCTTCCGAAATCATCAAGAGCAACCATTGCATTCCATTTCAGCATACGTTTCTTTTTATTGTTTGTATATTCGATATTCGCACATTCACTTTCAAGAATTTCAAGCACAACCCTGTCAAGTATATCTTTATTTTCAGTTTCAATAAGCTCAATATCTTCAGGGCTGAGAGTACAGTTTGAAAGCGAATTTACGAAAATTTTTTCATCAGACTGTATATTGCCCTTTTCTATCTGATTTCTGAACTCACGAAGAGCAAGAGTCCATGTTATTCTTTCAACGTCATTAAGTTTTGCACCGGTTCTTGCAATTCTTATAAATTCCATAGGAGAACGGAGCGTTTCAGACTGCGGACGCATAAGAGCTTCATAACCATAAACAGAACCGTCATGAGCAGAAATAATTGTCTGAAATGCGTATTTTATACGCTGTTCATCAATAATGCTGTTCATTTCCTCAACGCCTGTAACAAGGATTGAATCCTTTGTATATGAATCAACATCAAATTCAGCAATATTACCCTTAGTTGAATGTTTTACTGTATACATAGTAAAATCAGCATATTTTATAAGCATTTCATATGAATCGGAATCATCGGGATACCATGAAATCCCCGCACTTGCCCTAATTTTATAATGTGAACCGTCGCCAAGAATGCAGTAGCTTTTAAGAATTCTCTTTCGGATAAGCAAAATAACATCTCTGATATCATCTTTTGAATCAAAACCATAAAGAAATACATTAAATTCGTCGCCTGACATTCTTGCAACAATGCCATCATAATCTCTGAATCCTTTCAGTACATTTGCGGCAGTTTTGATATAATCATCGCCGAAATCATGACCATAAGTATCATTTACATATTTGAGATTATCAAGGTCAATCATAATAAATGCTGCGATGCCGAGTTCATCACGTTTATTGAAAAGCTCATCAATCTTGTTATAATAAGCACGTCTGTTGAGAAGTCCTGTAGTTAAATCATAGTCACGCTCATACTCAATTTTTTTCTTTTCAAGCATGGAACTTGTAACGTCCTGAACAAGTCCAAGGACATTACTGCCGTCTCTTTTCATGGTAAACTCATACCATTTTGTTATATTTATTTTTTCATTTAAACATTTCAGCTGTATCTCTTCATTAAATATTTTACTGTCATGGTAAAATATATCACTTCCACATACTTTGTTTGCAGGGTCAAAGTCTGAGATATATGCATGAAATTGTTCAAATTTCAGGTTTGTATCTTCAACGGGCAGACCTTTCAAATCAAGAAGCTTTATGAGACTTTCACCCACATAAACATTCATTGTATCAAGGTCACATACAAATACACCTATACCCATATTCACCATGCTTATAACTTTCGATACACGGGAAGCCTGTTCCCTGATATTAATCTGAAGAAATTCAATTGCCTCTGTAAGTTTATCAACTTCCTCAATACCTGAAGAATTGAAACATACTATTTTATTGAGTTCAAATTCATCTTTTACAAGAGCATTTGCAATTCTTTTAACAGGAGTTGTAACAATTTTATCAATCAGAATTGCGACAAGAATAGTACATACAACAGATACAAGCATAGATATTATAAGCATTCTGAGAAGTCTTTTATATACGCTCAGTATCTTGTCTTTTTCAGCAATTGAAATCAATGCCCACTGTTCATTAATATGAGGGGATTCCGAACTGTAAAGATTCATTAACTGTACATTGCCTACTGATTTTTTAAAAGACTTTTTGCCGATGTTATAAACTTTACTTTTGTCTGTTCCCGGAACGGTTACATCTTCGGGAGTTTCAATAAGTCTGCTGAATATCGAGCCATAATTAACAATTACAGTATAATCATTGTCTCCGTTGAAATCAGCACCGACAACATAACATAAATTCTCACTGAAAGTATCACTTGAAGGCATATTTTTGAGAACATTCTTTTCAAGAAAACCTATTCCTATAACTCCGTAAATTGTTCCGTCATCAGCAATAAGCGGAAGTGTATATTTGATACTTGGCATGGCTGACGACGATATTTTTGAAAATCCACTCCAGTAACCGAGTTCACTGAGATTGATTTCTCTGTTTTGTTCAGCCGTCTCAATAGTTTTGTGATAAAAATCAAGCGCATCATCTGCTCCGCATTCTCTTACATCAATCTGTGCCGTCCATTCAGAGTCAAGTGCAATATCATATTTACCTGGTATATCGGAATTTCCTGCTTCAAGAAGTAAATCCTCATTGCGTGACGCACTGCTTGACGAGGAATCCATATCACGTATATATACACATGATTTATTATTCTTACCGTCTTTTTTATATAAATCACCTGTATCAAGGATAAGAAAAACATCATTTGCACCTGATACACGGAGCAGGTAAATGAGATTTTGAGTAGCTTCTGAAATAATTTTCTTGTTGAGTTCCTTGTCTGTTGAAAGTTTGCTGATTGACCGTTCATCTTCATCTTCATATTCATCAAGAAGTTGCTTAGTTATATTATTGATTGCAACATCAGTCTTATACACTTCGGTAACATTTCTGAGAAACATACTTTCTATATAATTTTTGCGGTTCTCTGTTTTTTCAATAAGCATATCATAAGCATACTGCCTTACCGATGCAAATTCACCGCTTATATAGAGCGTGCCGAAAAGAGTGGCAATCTGTAGTACAGAAAGAATCATCATGGGAACAAACAGCTTTGCCGAGAAAGAACTCACCCGTTTTTTTTCTTTTTCTGTTTCTGGATTCATAAATCAAATCTCCGGTTTATTTTACTGTATTTTCCAAAGACGAGCTGAACTCTCCGAACCATTCCTCAAAAGCTTCGTCACTTGTATACTCTGCAACCGCTTCATCACGGCTTGCACCATTATCTGTTTTTTCAATCACTGCCGCATAAGCTGCATCTGCCGTATTCTGGATATAGTCTCCGAGATAATTCCTTACTTCTCCTGCTGTTTCAAACGGTTTCATGGTATAAAGGGAATGGCTGTTCACCTCATCAATAGCAAGTTCAAGTGAATTAAGCATAGTATCTTTAACAGCATTTTCAGACTGTTCATTTACACCTGAGATTTTATCAAAGTCATTTCCTGATTTTTTAACAGGAAGATAACCGGAATTTATTGCAAATTCAATATTTCTTTCTTCTTCTGTAAACCATTTCAGAAATACTGCACTTGCATACTCTGTCTGCTCATCCGAGCTTATAACTGACATTCCTGCTCCCTGCTGTACTGCATACGGTTTTGTACCTTCAAAATCAGGTATAGGAAGTATAATGTTTTCAATCGGATATGTATAATCATCATTTATAGTAACTTCTGTCGGATAATATGCAGTACCTGTAGTGGAGCATATGATAGCAATTGATTTTCCCAGCTTTACATCATCGCTTCTGTAACGTCCCTGCATAGTGTAACAGCCTTTAACATATGGTACATAATAATTATCCCATAATTTTCTGACTACATCTTTATCAATAGTAAGAACAGGATTTCCCGAATCATCAAGAGAAACAAATTCCGCACCAAGTTGTTTTGCTCCTACAATCATATAGTTTGCAACTGAATCACGTCCGAAAAACGCTCTGCCGTCATTTTCAATATCAGGAGTAAGCGAATCGGTATAATTATAATATTTCTCTGCAACTTCTGCAACGCCCTCCCATGTTTTAAGATTATCTGTAGTAACATTTTCTGATTCTGCAAATTCTTCCCAGTCAGTTGAATTAAGAATCATAATTTCGGTACTTTTTGCGGTCGGAAAAATTTTAAGAGAACCATCACCCGAAAATTGTCCTTCATCAATATATGCATCAACATATTCGCTTATTTCATCTTCTGTAAAATATTTACCTATATCTGCAAGTGCGTTCATCTGGTCAAGTGTATATGCTGTTTCTGCATATGTTGCAAAAATATCAGGTGGATTCTCAGCACCTGCACTTTTCTTCACAGAAGCAACAACACTGTCAGCAAGTTCAGAAATACTTCCTTTTGAAACAGCTTCAACTATAATCCCCTCATCATATCCTACTGTTTTATTGAATTCCGCAACTGCGTTGTCAAAATTCATCTGCTGAACGCCGTTGTAATAATGCCATACTGTAACTGTGGCAGGCTCATTTTTATCAATTTCGGGACTGCTTTGTGAACTTCCCGATTCATCTACAACTGATTCGCCACAGGCTGTCAGTAATGCTGTGAGAAGAACTGCAAATATTGCTGAAATACATCTAAACTTTTTCATATGATTTTCCCCTTTATAAGCCATTCCTGCCGGAATGTATTTTTCGCACGTATTCTTGTAACTATTATACCATTTTATATGCAATATGTCAACTATAATTTGTTAATTGTCATGAGAAAAAGTGATTCTATTAACAGTCTGAAACTTTAGATATATATTTTTCTCTATTGAATAATTTAAACAGAAACGGGCTTGCATTATTCCTGGAAATATAGTATAATAGTATTATAAAAATTATGGGAGGTAAAAATTTATGACCTACAAAGAAAGTTTTATTAAATTCATGATTGACTGCGGTGTACTTACATTCGGTGAATTTACGTTGAAAAGCGGTAGGGTCGCACCTTACTTCATCAACTGCGGCAACTATAAGACAGGCTCACAACTTGCAAAACTTGGTGAATATTATGCAGAATGCATTCACGAAAACAATATTCCCGTTGAAACACTTTTCGGACCTGCATACAAGGGTATTCCACTTGCTGTTTCCGCTGTTGTTGCACTCAGCAATAAATTCAGCATTGATGTTTCATACTGCTTTGACCGAAAAGAAGCAAAAGACCATGGTGAGGGTGGTATGTTCGTCGGAAAAACTCTTACAGACGGCGAAAAGGTTGTTATTATTGATGATGTTATGACTTCCGGAAAGGCTCTGCGTGAATCAATGCCAAAGCTTAAATCCGCTGCCGATGTAAACATAACAGGTATGGTTATCACTGTTGACCGCATGGAAAAAGGTACAGGTGAACTTTCGGCTGTTCAGGAAGTAAAGCGTGACTTCGGCGTTACTGTCTATCCTATTGTTACAATGGAAGATATTATCAATGCTATCAGAGACGGTATTGTTGATGGAAAAGAATATCTTGACAAAATGCTTGAATACAGAAATACATACGGCGTATAATCATTCTTCATAAATAAAAGGCTGTAAGCAAATAACGCTTACAGCCTTTTATTTTTCATCTTCTTTTTCAAGTAAAACAAACACAACAAAAGATTATTTTTGTACAGGATTTTGACTGGTATCAATTTCCAGAACATCATGCGTCAAATGTGAAACTTTCCAACCTTATTCTATAACAATCCACAAAAATAAGGCAGCAATTGACAGAAGTGATATAATATAAGTAGGCGGTGATAAAAATGTTAGAAAAACA
>JAIDNR010000221.1 GCA_029063695.1 Ruminococcus sp. | reverse complement strand
CGGTAAGACTTATGGGAGAAAATAATATAACAACGTCCGCACCTGTTACAACAATGCGGACAACATCATCTGCAACAACGTCAGTTGTCGAACCTCCCGCAGAACCGACTACACCTGTTCCCGAACGTGTTGTGATTGATACCGATATGCCTGAAAATCATGAGATGAAAAATTCTTTTGTTATTGATGATTTTCAGACGGTAATGCAGGAACCCGAACTTCCCACAGGGTGTGAGATAACCGCACTTACTCAGACAATGAATTATTATGGATTTGATGTGGATAAAGTTGAGTTGTGCGATGTTTTTATGTCCATCGACCATGATGGCTATTATACCATGAATGAAGCATATCTGGGCGACCCTCATGCAACAAACGGATTCGGCTGTAATGCTCCTGTAATAGTCAGTACTGCAAATGATTATTTTGAATACATCGGCTCAGACTGGTATGCAGTAGACCTTACGGGAATTTCATTGGAAGAAGTATTCTATCAGGTGGAGCAGGGCAGACCCGTTGTTATCTGGACGACTATAGGTCAGCGTGAAACTCATGCAGAATTTCAGTTTGAACTGGGCTGCGGAGAGGATTTTTACTTTAATCCCTTTCAGCACTGTACAACGATTTACGGCTATGACTATTCAAAGGGTACTGTCCATATAGCCGACCCTCTCGTGGGCAATACAGAATATGATATGGAGCGTTTCGGACGTATATATGAAGTCATGGAAAGTCAGGCAGTTATTTTAGTCGGCAATGACGAAACGGCAGGAAAGGTTTACAGCACGGAGGAAGATAAGAAAAAATGGCTTGATAAAAATCGTCCTAAAGAAGATGAAAAGGAAGAAGCAACGGAAGTTAATGTGGAGGCGACGGAATGATTAAAAGTATTATATTCGACCTCGACGGAACTCTTATTGATTCCATGAAGATATGGTATCGGATTGACAGGCAGTTTCTTATTGAGAATGGTATTGAAAATCCCCCCCGTGAGATTTCGGAGCGTATGAAAAAACTTACTATCGATGAATCATCTGAATTATTTATCAGCGAATTTAATCTTGACTGTACAAAGGAATATGTGATAAGACGGATTGAAGAACTTGTGCGTATGGAATACGAGGAGAAAATACCTCTTAAACCTCATGCAGTTGACATTCTGGACTTTCTTGACTGCCGAAATATACCGTACTGTATTGCAACTGCTACTTATAAATCGCTTGCCACAGCCGTTCTTAGACGTTGTGGAATTGTGGACAGATTTGCTTTTATGCTTACGGACGAGGACTATCCGAGAGGAAAGAATTTTCCCGATATATTCATGGGTGCGTGTGAACGTTTCGGAACTCAGCCTGCCGAGACTCTTATTGTCGAAGATTCTCTTCACAGTATAGAGACGGCAAAAAATGCGGGTTTTCCAGTTGCGGCAGTCTATGACGAATCAGCTGAACAGGACATAGAACGCATAAAATTACTTGCGGATTATTATTTTAATTCAGTTTACGAAATAAAGGATTTGATTAAATGAAAAAAGTTATGGTAGGAATGAGCGGCGGCGTTGACAGTTCCGTCAGTGCATTACTTTTAAGGGAGCAGGGATTTGAAGTCATGGGCGTTACGCTGAAAATGTTCAGTGATGATGATATTATTCAGGCTGAAAAAGAGGGAAAGACCTGCTGTGCATTGAATGACGTTCTTGATGCAAGAAGCGTTGCCCATAGAATGGGATTTGAACACCTCACTTTCAATTTCAGGGACTGTTTCCGTGAAAAAGTAATGAGACCTTTTGCAGAAAGCTATATTTCGGGCAGAACCCCCAATCCATGCATTGAATGTAATAGGCACGTAAAGTTTGATAAAATGCTCCACAGAGCCTTTGAACTGGGGTATGACTACATAGCAACCGGTCACTATGCAATTATCGAATATGACGAGGAAAAAGGCAGATATTTGCTGAAACGTCCGTCCGACAGACGTAAAGACCAGACTTATGTGCTGTATTCTCTTACTCAGGAACAGCTTGCACATACTCTTTTTCCTTTGGGCAGACTTGAAAAATCAGAGGTGCGTGAAATTGCAGAAAAAGAAGGTCTTGTAAATTCAAATAAGCCCGACAGTCAGGATATATGCTTTGTACCCGACGGAAAGTATGCTGATTTTATAAAAAAATTCACTGGAAGTGAATCACCCGACGGCGATTTTGTGAGTACGGACGGCAGAATACTTGGTACGCATAAGGGCATTATCAACTATACCATAGGACAGCGAAAAGGTCTCGGAATTGCTCTGGGCAAGCCTGCGTACGTTGTCTGCAAGGATATTGAAACAAATACTGTCATAATCGGCGATGAACAGGATTTGTATACAACGGAACTCATTGCAGAGGACGTTAATCTTATTTCTGTTGAGAAAGTGACTGAGCCTATGAGAATCACCGCAAAGACGAGATACGGACAGACAGAACAGCCGGCAGTGCTTTCGTGTGAGGACGGCATATATAAAGTCGTTTTCGATGAACCACAGAGGGCAGTAACAAGCGGTCAGGCAGTTGTTTTCTATGATGGTGATATTGTCGTAGGCGGCGGCACGATAGTTTAGTCAGGAGTAAAAGATTATATGGAATATAAATTTGAAAAGCTTACTGAAAAAATCTATGTCTGTGCAAGCAGTGACCACAGGTTCGGAACAGATGCGTTTCTTCTTGCCGATTTCTCACATTACAGGCAGAAAGACAAGGTATGCGATTTGGGTACAGGTTGTGGAATTATTCCCTTGATTATGCAGAAGAATCGTCCGCCTCAGATTATTTATGCAGTCGATATACAGGAATCAGCAATAGAACAGTTAAAGCTTGGCATTGAAAAAAGCAGTGTTTCGGGAATTGTCCCGATATGTGCTGATTTAAAGGAGCTATGGTTGAATGCACCTTCAGGACAGCTTGACCTTGTAACGTGCAATCCGCCGTATAAAGCGTGCAATGCAGGATATGAGAGTACACTTACAGCACAGAGAATAGCACGTCATGAGGTTTTATGTACCATTGATGACGTTTGCAGGACGGCTGAAAAACTTCTTAAATTCGGCGGCAGACTTTGTATCTGCAACCGTCCCGAACGACTCAGCGATGTTATATCGGCAATGAAAGCACATAATATCGAGCCTAAAAGACTGCGTTTTGTCTCAAAGAATCCCGAAACATCTCCATGGCTTTTTCTTATTGAGGGAAAGAAAGGTTCTAAGTCTTTCATGCAGATTGAGACTCAGTTATATATCAGGGATGGCGAAAATTTTTCTGATGAACTGCAAAGAATCTACAGTACAGGCAAGGAGTGATATAATGGGAATTTTATATATAATTGGTACTCCGATAGGCAACATGGAAGATATAACGCTCCGTCAGCTGAGAATGCTGAATGAAGTAGACTTTATATGTGCCGAAGATACAAGAGTAACACTGAAGCTTCTGAACCGCTACGAGATAAAAAAAGAACTTGTAAGCTTTCATGAACACAGTTCAAAATCAGATGCACAGAGAATTATTGACAGGATTATTTCAGGTGAAAATGCGGGAATAGTAACCGATGCAGGTATGCCGTGCATATCAGACCCGGGTGAAGTTCTTGTTAAGCTATGCTATGAAAATAATATAGAAGTAAGGGTAGTTCCTTCCGCAACCGCATTTGCGTCAGCCGCTGCACTTTCAGGAATGAATTGCAGAAGATTCACTTTTGAGGGATTTTTACCAGTCCAGAAAAAAGAGCGTAATGCACGACTTGATTTGCTCCGAAATGAGACTGCTTTAATGATATTCTATGAAGCTCCGCACAAGCTCAGAAATACTCTTGCTGACTTGTCAGGTTTTTTCGGTTCGGACAGAAAAATTGCAGTCTGCCGTGAACTTACAAAGATTCATGAGCAGGTGCTTCATATGACTCTCGGCGAATCGGTTGAGTATTATAAAACAAACGAACCTAAAGGTGAATTTGTACTTGTAATTGACGGAGCAGGTCAGGAAATCAGTGATAAGCCGACAATCGGGCAGGCTATGGAACAGGTAAAGCGTCTTATAGAATCGGGTGAAAAGCCGACTGATGCCTGTAAAGCGGTTGCAAAAGAAACAGGATATAAAAAGAGTGAACTTTATTCAGCTTTGCAAACATGATATTTTTGTGAAAATGCACAAAAACTATTGCAATTTTATGAAAAGTGTGATATGATATTAATAGTTTAAATTAACGGATACTTTCATATACTTTATTGATATGATTTTACGAAAAGAGGTTTATTATTAAATGATTTGCGATTTACATTGTCACACAAAACTTTCAGACGGTTCACTCGGCATTGAAGATATTATATCTCAGGCAAAACGCACCGGTATTAACTGGCTTTCCATTACAGACCATGATACAACGGCATCTTTTTCAAGAGCTGATATTATTGGACAGCGTGAGGGTGTAAAGATACTTCACGGAATAGAACTTTCCGCATGGGATAAAGAACAGGGCAGAAAAGTACACATTCTCTGCTATGCTCCGCAGAAACCAAACAGGCTGGAAGTTCTCTGCATGAAGTCATGCGAAATAAGAAAAGAATGCTGTAAAGAGATGATAGCGAAAGTTATGGATAAATTTCCCATAACCCTTGAAAGCGTACTTAAATATACCACATCTTCAAAGAGTATATTTAAACAGCATATAATGCGTGCTTTGATTGATTACGGCTATGCACTTGAATTTTACGGCGAACTTGACCATGAACTTTTCAATCGTGAGAACGGTTCATGTTATGTTGAAAGAGAATATCCCGATGTCAATATCGTTATAGACCTGATTCACACCGCAAAGGGAGCTGCTGTCATGGCACACCCTGCACAGTATGATAATATTGAACTTCTGGAGAAACTTGCAAAGGCAGGTAAGATTGATGGTGTTGAAATCGGTCATTATTCAGCCGACGAAAATTATCGTCATGAACTCAATGCAATCGCAGATAAGTATGAACTTATTAAAACAGGCGGTTCTGATTTTCATGGACTTTACAATTCAGTCCCAACACATCTGGGAAGTGAATCCACGACAAAAGAAAATCTTGACAGAATAATTAAATTAACAAAAAAGAAGTGAAAAATATTGAAAATAACCATGTATATACTTTCAGCCGTATTCTTTGTACTTTTTGTATTATTCATAAATCCCGTGTTTCTGGGAATAGTCAACATCGGCAATATTGTAGGCTCGCTGATAACGGGATTTCTCACGGCTGTTTTTCTGTTTCATAACAGATTCATGCAACTTATTTCATCTCTCTGGAAACGTCCGTTCGGCAAGGGAGTTATTGCAGTATCGGGTGGACTTTTTACCGTCTGCCTGATACTTGCACTTGTGATAAGTTTTTTCATGTTGAAAGAAATCAATGATAAACCGACGGGCGATTCAACTATGGTTGTACTTGGCTGTCAGGTGAAAGAAAGCGGTGCAAGTCTCATGTTAAGAAAAAGACTTGATACCGCCTTTGACTATCTTACAGAACATGAGGATATGAAAGTCATTGTTTCAGGCGGTCAGGGTGCGGACGAGCCTATGAGTGAAGCAAAATGTATGTTTGATTATCTCACATCAAAAGGAATTTCGCCCGACAGAATCTATATTGAGGACAAGTCTGTAAATACGGCTGAAAATATTGAGTTCTCAAAGAAAATAATTGAGAAAGAGGGGCTTTTTCCAGATATTACGATAGTCACGGACGGCTATCATCAGCTCCGTGCGGATATGTTTGCAAAAAAACAGGATATAAGGGCATATAACATTCCTGCACCTACTTCATGGTATCTTGTTCCTGCTTACTGGGTGCGTGAATGGTTCGGCATTATTTATTATACAATTTTTTAGGAGGTTGTGATGTTAAAAAAATCAGTTTCAGTATTTCTTGCGGCGGTTATGGGAATAATTCCAGTTGAAAATAACAAGAAAGTATCGTTCAGCACTGGTTTCGGACTTTCTTCACCACGATTTTCTCAATCGGATTCAGGTGAAACGGAAATAAATCCGTCTGTCGGTGCTGTGAAAAAACAGGTGAATCTGTATGGCAGTGCGGATAATCTTCCCGAAAGTTTTGACCTGAGAGATTCGGGAAAAGTATCTCATGTGCGTGACCAGACAGGCTACGGTACGTGCTGGGCACATTCAGCAATTGCAAGTGCTGAATCGAGCATAATATCGGGCAAGCCCGAAATTAATTTATCTGAGTTCCATACAGCTTATTATACTTATTCGGGCGGAGACCAGATAGAGCCTGTTTCGGACAATCTTAATGATAATTTCAACAGAGGAGGGAATATATATTCTGTAACTAATCTCTGGGCACAGTGGATAGGTCCTGTTCTGGAAAAGCGTTTGAAATACGGCGATACAGAATTTTTTGACAATGAAAATGATGTTCAATATATGAAGTCTAAGGCAGACTATCATCTGAAAAATGCATATACATTTGATTTCGATGATGAAAGGACAAATTCCGACGAGATAAATAGTCTGATAAAACAGTTTGTATATAATGAAAGTGCAGTTGATGTATCTTTCTATTCAAATCAGAATGAATGCTACAATACACAGTATTTTACCTGACTCTTATACACATATGACGCTGCCGACGACTTAATAGC
>JAIDNR010000220.1 GCA_029063695.1 Ruminococcus sp. | reverse complement strand
GCTTCCGACCGAGGAGGCTCATTTGTTTTTGCGGATAAATTTTCTGAAATATATTGACAAATTTTCCGTTTTGATATATACTATAATTAATATGAACAAATTATGTATGTTCTGCATAATTAAAAATGAGGGATTTTTATGAAATTATTGAAAAAATTAACGGCTATGACATCGGCTGTATTACTTGGAGTTTCAATGACTGTTCATATTCCGGCTGAAGTTTCAAATGCAGCTCCCGATGAATATCATGACGACTGGCTTCATGTAAATGAAAATGCGGAAATTGTTGATATGGACGGCAATCCCGTTTGGCTTACCGGCTGCAACTGGTTTGGATATAATGTAGGCAGTCAGGTTTTCGACGGTGTGTGGTCACAGAATATGCACAAGATGCTCAATGAAATCGCCGACCATGGTTTCAATCTTCTTCGTGTACCGATGTCAACTGAAATTCTGTTGCAGTGGAAAAATAATGAACCCGACTCGATGATTAAAATAAACGAATGGGAAAATCCCGAACTTACTGTTGAAGGCGTTGTCGGCGGTACTCCTATGTATAGCTTTGATATATGGAATAAAGCTGTTGAGTGGTGCAGGGAAAACGGAATAAAAATCATGATTGACATTCACAGTGCATCTACGTCATCAAGCGGCCACCAGGTTCCATTATGGTATGACAGCAATTTCAGCACCGATGACTGGATTGAAGCTTTATCATGGTTCGCTGATTACTATAAAGACGATGATACAATCATTGCCATAGACCTGAAAAATGAACCGCACGGCAAAAATGACGGTCAGGGAATGGCTATATGGGACGATTCAATTGCTGAAAATAACTGGAAATATGCGGCTGAACGATGTGCAGCGGCTGTACTTGAAAAAAATCCGTATCTGCTTATAATGGTTGAGGGAAATGAAGTATACCCGAAATTTGAAATAGGAAGTACGTGGGATTCACCTTCTGTTGACTATGCACATTACGGAGACGAAAGCAAACAGCCGTTTTACGGTGCATGGTGGGGCGGAAATTTCAGAGGTGCAAGAGATTATCCCGTAGATTTGGGCGAATATCAGAGCCAGCTTGTTTATTCTCCTCATGATTATGGTCCTTTGGTATGGGAGCAGGAATGGTTCAAGAAAGATTTCACACGTCAGACGCTTCTTGATGATTACTGGTATGATACATGGGCTTATCTGATTGAAGAGAATATTTCTCCTTTGCTTATGGGCGAATGGGGCGGATTCATTGATGAAGAGCATGACCCTACAGGTGACAATAAGAAATGGATGAAAATTCTTAGAGACTATATGATTGAAAAGAAAATTCATCATACTTTCTGGTGCTTCAACGAAAATTCAGGTGATACAGGCGGACTTGTTTATGATAATTTTGGTAAATGGGACGAAGAAAAATACGCATTTGTTAAGCCTGCACTCTGGCAGGACGAAAACGGTAAGTTTATAAGTCTTGACCATAAAATCAAGCTCGGACAATCAGGAAACGGTGTTTCACTCGATGATTATTACAGCGGCGGAAATACTTCTCAATCTACGATTGTTTCAAAACCGGAGCCGACAACTGTTTCTTCAACCAAAGCAAGCAATAATACGCTTGTCGGCGACGCAAATGAGGACGGTCAGGTTGATATTGCCGATGCTACTGCTATCATTCAGCATATGGGAAATCCCGATGAATATGCTCTTTCTGAACAGGGCAGAATCAATGCCGATATTGTCAATCAGGGCGACGGTGTAACTGGTGCTGATGCCGTAACACTTCAGCTTATTGAGGCTAAAAAGATTAAGCAGTCTGAACTGCCGATTACTATGGAACAGTATAACAAACTTCTCAGTTAATGATTTACGGCTTCACTTGGATTTTATATTTCTGAGTGAAGCTTTTTGTCAATTTTCTTAATACAGCAAACTTTTGTAATAATTTTTTTGTAGATATTGCAATTTTTTCCGAAGTATGATATAATAGATGTGTGAGAATTTTTATATCATCAGGAGGTAATATGGAACTTAACGATTTTATCCAGATTGTATGCCCGAAATGTAAAAAACTGCTTTTTGCAGAAAAAAAACTTGAAAGCTGGTATTGCGGTCACTGCGGAGAAAAAATTTCAATAGAAAAAAAAGAAGAAGATAAACCCGAAAATACTGCACCTGTCCTTACAGGCGATATTTTTCTGTGCAACAAAGATATACTTGTAAAGTATGCGGGTCATGATGAAGATGTTGATATTCCTGAAGATATTGTAAAAATTGATTCGGGTGCATTCAAAGATAATACTGAGATTAAAACAGTGAACATTCCCGACAGCGTTACGGATATTGCAGGTTCTGCATTTGAGGGCTGTACAGAGCTTACTTCTGTTCATCTTCCATCTCAGATTAAAAAAATCTGCTATAAAACATTCAGCGGTTGTGATAGTCTTAAATCAATAACAATTCCCGAAAATGTGGAGGAACTTCTCAATGATGCTTTATTCTGCAAAATTGATGAAATTGTTTTTGAAAGCAGTGAAACTACATGGGAGCTTGAAAGTGAATATGCAGGACCTTCATTTGAAATCTGCCGAAAGAGTTCGGGAGACGGTGTAAAGAAGATATATTTCAAGAGCAATGTATATGAAGCATCGGAAGTATACCGTTTCAAGAGTATAGCCGCTTATCTCAGGTCACAAGGACTCTGCACTAAATGCGGAGGAAAATTCGGCGGATTATTTAACAAGTGCAAGGGCTGCGGTGCGAAGAAAGAACAGTGAGGACTGATTTATGAAATACACTCAGGGAAAATATATAATTGTCGGAAAATCCGCAATTGCAAAGGAAATTTACAGTTTTGAAATAAACTGTCCCGAAATTGCACAGATTGCTGTTGCAGGACAGTTTGTTCATATAAGGACAGGCAGTTTTACACTGCGTCGTCCGATTTCAATATGCGGAATTAATAAAAATAAAGGAACTATACGCATTGTTTTTGAGATAAGAGGCGAGGGAACGTCCGAAATTGCACGTCTTAATGAAGGCGATTTGATTGATATGCTTGCACCTCTGGGACATGGGTTTACAGTGAATCCAGACTTTAAAAAAGTTGTACTTATCGGCGGAGGAATCGGTACACCTCCTATGCTTACGCTCGCTGAGACTTACGGTGAAAAAGCTGTAGCAATCAGCGGATTCAGAAACAGTTCTGCTGTTATTTTACAGGAAGATTTCAGAAAAACAGGTGCTGAGACAATTCTCTGTACCGATGACGGGTCGGCAGGTATTCATGGTTTTGTAACTCAGCCATTTGGTGAACTTGCAGGGCAGGGCGGTATTGATGCCGTGTACGCCTGCGGTCCTATGCCCATGCTTAAAAACATTGCCGCTTTATGTAAAGAAAAAAATATTTACTGTGAAATTTCACTTGAAGAACGTATGGCTTGCGGAATAGGAGCTTGTCTTGGCTGTGCCTGCCGTACTGTACGGAATGACGAGGAATATTTTGCACACGTATGCAAGGATGGTCCTGTATTCAATGCTGAGGAGGTGCTTTGGTAATGGCTGATTTATCTGTAAATATATGCGGTGTGGATTTCAAGAATCCTGTTATTCCTGCGTCCGGTGTTTTCGGTTACGGTCGTGAATATGAGGAACTTTTTCCTCTGAACAAGCTCGGCGGAATTGCCACAAAGGGTACTACCCTGAATCTGAGAAAAGGAAATCTGTCGCCACGTATTGCCGAAACTCCGTCAGGTATGCTTAATTCCGTCGGCTTGCAGAACCCTGGAATTGACCACTTTATTGATACTGATTTGCCGTATCTTTTAACAAAAAATCTTCTGATATTGGCAAATATTGCAGGTTCAACACCCGATGAATGTGCTGAGACTGCCGCAAAACTTGATGGAACAGACGTTCATATGATTGAACTGAACATCTCCTGTCCCAATGTAAAACAGGGCGGTGCGGCATTTGGTACAAGCTGTGAAATGGCGGCTGAAGTCACAAAAAAAGTGCGTGCCGCTACAAAAAAGCCGCTTGTTGTAAAGCTTTCACCGAATGTCACAAGTATAGCTGAAATTGCAAAGGCTGTGGAATCAGCAGGAGCAGACGCAGTATCGCTGATTAATACACTTCTTGGTATGCGGATTGATATAAATACAGGCAGACCTATTCTTAAAAATAACGTCGGGGGACTCAGCGGACCTGCTGTATTTCCTGTTGCTGTACGCATGGTTTGGCAGGTTGCCAATGCTGTTAAAATTCCTGTAATCGGAATGGGTGGTGTTTCAAGCGGACGTGATGCAATTGAACTTATGATTGCAGGTGCATCGGCTGTTCAGGTGGGTGCGGCTATTTTTACCGACCCTTATGCTCCTGTTAAGATTATTGACGAAATGAACGAATTTCTTGACAATAAGGGGATAAAATCAGTACGTGATATTATAGGAACGGTGAAACCATGGTGATTATGGCTGTTGATTTCGGTGATTCAAGGACAGGTCTTGCAATATGCGGAAAAAGTGAACTTGCCGCTTCTCCTGCTGGAGTAATTGCCGAAAAGGATTTTGATAAATGTCTTGAAAAAACTGCATTGTCTGCAAAAGAACATCGTGCAGAGATGATAGTTGTCGGCTATCCGAAAAATATGAATGGTACAATAGGTGAAAGGGCAGAAAAATGCCGATTGTTTGCTGAAAAATTACAGGAGTTAACAGGTTGTCCAGTTGAATTATGGGACGAACGTTGTACAACCGTTTCCGCACACAATTATCTCAATGTTACCAATACACGTGGAAAAAAGCGTAAAGCGGTAGTTGATGCAGTTGCGGCAACTATAATTCTTGAAAGCTATCTGGGCTACAGAAAAAATACAAAATCCGAATGAATATGTACGGACGGAAAAACCGTCCGCACAGCTTATCTCATCATTGATGTTATATCTTCGATAAGATTTCCTGCTGCTTTAAGGGTTTTCCCTGCATTTTTCTTAATGCTGTGCTTTTTCATTACACCTGCTGTTGAAAACGCATAACAGGCAAGTCCTATAGCTGCACCTGCTGTAAGTCCTGTTGTAATAGCTTTTTTATTCATTGATTTCTCCCGATATTTTAATATGACCTTATACGGTCATACTATATTTTCTGATTTAAATTAATTTTTATTCATAAGGAGCTGAAATGCATAATCTTAACATTGTTCTTGTCGAACCGCAGATTCCGCAGAATACAGGAAATATTTCACGTACTTGTGCCGTTACAGGTGCAAGACTACATCTTGTACGTCCGCTTGGATTTGAAATTTCCAATAAGCATCTTAAACGTGCAGGACTTGACTACTGGGACAAGCTTGATATAACATACTATGATAGTCTATGGAATTTTTTTGTTCGGAATCTTGGCGGAAATTTTTTTTACTTTACTACAAAGGGAAAGGGTGTTCACAGTAATGCGGAATATCCCGATAATTCTTACCTGATTTTCGGCAGGGAAGATAAAGGACTTCCTGAAAGCCTGTTGTATGCAAATCCCGATAAATGTGTGCGTATTCCTATGCGTAATGAACTTAGAAGCCTGAATCTTTCAAATTCTGTGGCAATTGCAGTATATGAAGTTCTCAGACAGTGGGATTATCCCGATTTATCCCGTGAGGGAAAATTGACAAAATATGAATGGTAAAGGAGATGATTTTATGTCCAAAATAATGATATTGACTGACAGTTGCTGTGACCTTACAAAAGAGATCATTGAGGAACTTGGAATAACCGTTCTTCCTTTTGAGATTACTTTCTGTGGAGAAACTTTTCATGAAATATTTGACAAGTCAACTCGGGAATTTTATGATATGATGCTGAAAAGCGATGAAATTCCAAAACACTCTCAGCTTTCACCTCTCACTTTTGAGAAGACTTATAAAAAACTCTATGATGAGGGCTATACTGATGTTATCAGTGTTTCAATCAACAGTGAGGGTTCGGGAACTTTCACTAATTCAATTATCGGAAAAAATGACTTCTATGAAAATAATCCAGATGCAAAAATGCGTATTTTTAATATCGATTCACGTTGTTATACTATTTTTTATGGTTATCCGATTATGGAAGCTGTAAAGAAAATACGCAAGGGTGCGGAGGCTGAGGATATTATTGCATATCTTGAGGACTGGTTCAATATATGTGCTATCTATGCCGTTCCCTATAGTCTTAAATATGCCAGAAAATCAGGTCGTATTTCAGCCGCTGCGGCTTTTGCCGGTGAACTTCTCGGATTGAAGCCGATTATTGAGTTCGCTGACAATAAAACGACTACAGTTGAGAAAATCAGAGGAGAAAAAAGCATTGTACCCAAACTTGCGGACTGTGCGGAGAAACGCATGACTCCTCAGACTCCGTATCTTATTATTCATGGTCGTGACGATACACTTGCGAAAGAACTCGAAAAGGAAATGATTAAGCGTACAGGCAGAAAGGCTGAAATGTTTGCAAATATTGGTGCGGTGGTTGCATCAAATATAGGTCCTGACCTTGTAGCAGTACTTGTGAGAAGAAAAAACAAATAATAAAATATGTAAGGGACGTTTGAAAACGTCCCTTTTTATGATTTCAGTTACTGCATTTTGTATGCATTAATCATCTTCTGAACCATACGGCCGCCGAT
>JAIDNR010000022.1 GCA_029063695.1 Ruminococcus sp. | reverse complement strand
TGTGTCGTGGGCTCGGTGATGTGTTAAAGAGACAGCCTTATGACTGCCATGACATCAGCGTTAACCACAAATGCGGACTATACGCCGACCGTTTATTTTACTCCCCGTGCCGAAACCGATTCCGACGGTACGCTTGTTATCAGCCGTCAGCAGCTTTCAGGCGGTCTTACAATTACAACAGATGTCTTTATTGAAGATACTTCAAAAACCTGCTGGAGTGTTGACCCGAAATGGAAATGCCCCTCTTCTTTCATAACTCTCGATAATGTAATCGACCCGCAAGTACCTTATATTCCGTATGCCTATGCTGAGGAAAAAGACGGCGAACTTGGAAGAATAAGACATTATACAGCCTGCGGTCAAGACAAACAACTGAATACAATGTTCTTTGCCTGCGATTTGGGTACTACTTACATGGACGGTTCTCCGCTTACTCCTTACGGCGAAAATACCAATGATTATGCACTTACAAGCTTTGATATGGTTTTCAACCCGAATACCCCTTATGGCGAATATGATGTCTACTTCCTCACTCAGGCCGAAGATTATGCTGACCAGAGATACAGCACAGTTTCCATGAGAACAGGTGATGGAAGTCTCACAACAGTGCCGAATGTGAAAAACCTGCATATAAAAGTCACAGGTGCAAATAAGGGCGATGTAAACAATGACGGTCTTATCGACGCAACCGATGCTACTCTTGTTCTTGTGGCTTACTCTCTCGGTGCAACGGGATACGACACCGGTCTGAATGATGACGAACTTTTCGCCGCTGATGTCGATTCAAGCGGTATTGCCGATTCTGCCGACGCTTCAATCATTCTTGCTTACTATTCACACGTCTCAACGGGCGGAAGTCTCAGTATAGAAGAATTTATGAATCAATAAATAATAAGCCTGCTGAATTAATCTTATCAGCAGGCTTTAATTATATACTTTACAGCTACTAAACTATATTGTTTTTTATGGCGAAAACAGCAAGCTGTGTACGGTCTTTGAGACTGAGTTTTTCAAGCAGACGTGATATGCTGTTGCGGACTGTCCCCTCTGCAAGAAACATCTTTGACGCAATTTCTTTATTGTCGCACCCGTCGCAGATAAGACGAAGAAATTCCGTCTCACGTTCAGTAAGGTCAAAATTATGCGGATTCTGCTGAATAACCGCTTCTGTTTTTATGGACTGAAAAATATTACCGCAGAAAACGTTTATTCCGCCCGAAACAGCTTTTATGGAGTTTATAATCTGTGAATTGTCCATTTCTTTAAGTATATAGCCGTCCGCACCGCCTGAAACAGCCTTTCGGACGGTTTCTTTGTCGTCGAATGTTGTAAGCACAAGGACTTTTACTCCGCTGATTTTCTCTTTAATCTGCCTTGTACCATAACTGCCGTCGAAATCAGGCATTCGCATATCCATAAGCACAACGTCAGGCTTTAATTTTACCGAAAGCTCATAGGCTTCACGTCCGTTTACCGCTTCACCGACAACTTTTATCTCATCGTCCTGAGAAAGAACGGCTTTCAGACCTGTTCTCAGAATCTCTATATCGTCCGCTATCAGAACTTTTATCATTCAAAATCTCTCCTTGTTACCCTGTTATATACTGCTTCGGAATTTTAATGACAGTTGCAAAGCCGTCGCCCTCAGATGAAGAAAACTTCACTTCACCGCCAATATTCTCCGTTCTTGTGCGGATTCCCGAAAGACCGTTGTTTTCGTGAATCTCCCTGCACCCTCTGCCGTTGTCGAAAATATACAGTTCAAGACGGTCTGAAAGAAACTTTACTATAATATCAATCCTGTCGGCAGAAGAATAACGCATTGCATTTGTGAGCGTTTCACGGATATTGTCATAAACTTCACGAATGCAGAAAGCAAAACTTTCGTCCTCAGTCCCCTGAAAGCAGAGTTCTATATCTATATCCCTTACAGAAGTGATAACTGTCTGAACAGCTCCCGTAACGGAAGTCATGAACTCGTCGTCCCTGAGATTGTTTATGGAACATCTGAGCTGAGTTATACCGCTTCGGGAAAGACCGTCTATTTCGGCGGTATATTCAAGCATTCTGTCCCTGTCCGTCTCAATTTGCAGGATTTTTGCCAGAGAACTTATCATAGTAAATGTGTGACCTGCCGAATCGTGGATTTCCTGAGCAATCCTGTTGCGTTCATGTTCAAGGGAAAGCTTTTTTCCCGTTTCGGCAAGTTCATAGTATTCCGAGACGTTGTTGATAATAATTACTTCGGCAATCGCCTCACCCTTTTTGTTGAGACAGGTACTCTGCCTGATATTCCAGAAATTACCGTCAATTTCAATATCGCCCTGATTACTGCCCACTTTGCTTATAAAATCCGAGATAGTACAGACATCGCTGAAATCGATTATATTATCGGAATACCTGTTTCTGTAGGTCATATTTCCGTCCGCATTGAACACGATAACGGCAGTGCTTATATTATCCATTGTGTCATTGATTGCAATTCCCGTAATATCAAGAAGTCCGTAACGGCGGATTGCAATAAGAATCATGATTACAGAAAAAGCAAAAAACAGAGGTGTAAGTTCGATTTTCGATTTGATTATGCCCGATACGGTAAGTATATTAATCATAAGCGGAACGACAGTCGCAAGGGCAAGCATAGTGTGGGAACGTTCATTTTTTCTGTTTCTGCTGAGAAATACAATTCCTGATATGATAAGAACGTAAAACAAAAACTGGAATATATAGAATAAAATCCCATAGCTGATACTGCCTTTCTGAAACTCAGTATAATACAGTCTGTGAAGCGGATTAGTCGCTATACAGGCAAACATGACCGCAGGAACAAAATAAAGTATACCTGAATATTTCTTCAAAGGTGATTCAATATACTCCGCAGAAAACATAAGCCAGAACGGTGAAAAACAGCATATGCCGATATTTCCTATGAGATAGCTTATCCATAGCTGATGTACGCTTTCCGAAAAAAGTATCAGGAGCTGAGATACAAGCCATACCGCTATGGAAAGCTGACAGAATATAAAAAGTCTTGTCATTGAGTTGTTGTTTCCACACCTCAGAATCCAGCAGACCGTGCCAATCATTCCGCAAAGTCCGACAAACAGAAGTACCGCCGATATTATCGTTGCTATAATAATTCTCCTTTCATTTCAGCTTGACAGAAGTCTGAAAATATGATATACTTTAATTGTACAATAAAAAGTACAATATCATGAACAGAATGGAGCTGTTGTATTATGCTGGCTGTTAATTATTCCACTATCAGAAATCACCTGAAAGACTACTGCGACAAGGCAACCGATGAAAACGAGACTGTTATCGTCACAAGAAAAAATGAAAAGAATGTTGTCATGATGAGCCTTGAACAGTACAATCAGATTATGAAAGCTATGAGAAATGCCGATTATCTCAGAAAAATCGATTACGCTATCTCTCAGGTTGAGGACGGAACGTGCCGGAAGCATGAACTTATTGAGGTTGACGACGATGAATAAACTATGGTCTGATAAAGGTTGGGAAGACTATCTTTACTGGCAGGCAACTGATAAGAAAATGCTTAAGAAAATCAATGAACTTATCAAGGATATTGAGCGAAACGGCTTATCTCAAGGTACAGGTCACCCTGAACCGCTGAGATACCGCAAAGCATGGAGCAGACATATTGACCACGGCAACAGACTTGTCTATAATATCCTTGACGGAAATCTGTATATTCTTTCCTGTAAAGGTCACTATGAAGACTGACTGAAAATCCCTGAAAAAATCAGGGATTTTTTATTTCTTCCCTCAACAGCTCCCGACTAAAGTCACCATGTCCAGTCGCTGAACTTTTTGGCAACTGTTGACTTCATAGTCTCGCCGTTTTTCTTGCATACTTCGTTGACGGAAGCAATTGCAATGAATACAGCTCCGACGATAAGAAGATAGAGCCACCAGCCCGCACTGTTGAAGTATCTTACAGTCGAGAATACGGTCATGATTACAAGTGCGATTGATGACGCTGTAAACCATGTCTTTGACTTCACAAAGAATGAGAACACAAGTACACCTGCTGTCACGGCAAGGACGAATATCCTGTTTGCAACGTTGTCAAATACCATTCCGTCGATTATGAGACTTGCAAATGATATGATGAATATTATTGTTGATACGATTTTCGAGCCGTTCGGGTGATTTTTCCATATAAGACGGTAAGCAACGCCGAGAAGTGCGAATATTGCGATGTTAACTTTACTTGCAATCATCGATGAATCGGGAGTAAGGAATGGGCGTGTCATGAATGCGAAACAGGCAAGTGCGGACGAAATCGAAAGCATTACACACGCATTTTCTTTATTGGTATTACGCTTGATGAATCCTGCAATGAATACTGCAATGGCAATAAGTCTGAGGAAAAATGACGTTCTGTCAAAGAACGGAAACGGTATTACAGTAGTCCATGAACTGAGAAGAATAACATCTATGCGTGTTCTTTCTTCCGTCTTTACTGAAAAGCCGTCGGGAAATATGATTCTTGAAATGACTATAAAAATCACGAAAAGTCCGAACATTGTGTACATTCTTGGTTCGTCATATCTGCCGATATAGTGCTTAAGTACACTGTCCGTGAGTAGGATAAGACCCGCAACAGAGCCGACGGCAGTAATATTACAGCTCATTGCATATGATACAGCAAAATGAATTATGCAGAGTATTACGGGAATCATGAAAAGCTGAGAATATTCAGATATATTGAAAATCACAGCCGCCGCACAAATCATGTTCGTGTATATTATAACCTGAGACTTTACAGGGTGCTTTGCATGGAGTTCAAAGCTGATTTTAGGCAGGAATACAAAGAATGCTGCCGCCGCTGTGTATGCAAGTACAAGAACTCCGAAAACAGCCGTTTTTATTTCGTCTGCCGAATTTACGTCCGAAAGTCTGTCATTCATGAATAGAGCCATGAAAAACGGAAGTATCGGAGCAAATATACCTGCTGCTGTCTGTATTGAGACATCTTTATTAAGTCCGTAACTTGCAATTCCGAGAGAAGTAATTGCAGGAACAATAAGATTTGCCCAGAAATGTTCTTCATTTCCTGCAACAAGTGAAATTATCGAGCCGAAACAAATTCCGATGAGAGTAATAACGTGACATGAAGTAAGATTATTCGGAATAAGTCTGTTGACTACATAAAATACCGCTGTTATGAATGCAAACAGAAGCATTGTATTATCTTCGCCTATGGTATCTTCAGCAAGACCCGCAATGACAAATCCTGTGTATATGCCTATGAGATTGAAGAATATAAACATCCACTTCTGTTTCTTGAAAATACCGTATACAACAAGCTGTACAAGCAGTGATACAAGAACGGCAAAAGTATACACAGTCGGTTCAAAAGTAGTAGCAAGGACGTAAAGACCTGCCAGAATCTGATATACAACTGCCGAAATATCGCCTATGAGAACTATCGGACGTTCCATGACTGTATTTTTCTGAGGCTTGAGAAAATGTATAATGGCAGTAATAGCAAGCTGAGCAAGTGAAATCACAGCGGCAAACTCCTTGTAGTATTCAGTCGGCTGAACACAGAAGAATACTATTGCAAGCGATACAAAAGAAGTGCCTATGTAATTAAATGCCTTGCTGTTATATATCGGACAAGCCGCAAACGATGCCGCCGCAACGGTCAGGGCTGAAGCACCGTAGAGAAGTGCCGCACCGTCTCCGCCTACCGCAAACCATGAACCCAATAATTCATGGTAACCTGCCGTAATCAGTGAAATAACGGCAATTACCGAGCCTATCATATAGAAAGCCATTGAAGTTCTGTTAAGTTTGATTACTTTTTTAAGGAGTACACTTATTCCGAAACCGAGTGCGGATTCCGCAAGAAGTGCAAAAACACGACCCAAAGGATTCATGTCTACCCAGTTAGCCGCAACGAAAGTAATCGCCGCAAGGACTATGAAAGCCGTACCAATCAACAGCATTACAGCCGATGCACTCAGTTTTTCCCTCGGCGGTTTGGGTTCGGGCGGTTTCGGCGGAATATATACGCCGTTTTCATAATATCCCTGCATTTCCTGTCGTTTTTTGTTGTCCGACTTTATACAGGCGATTACAATAACTGTTATAAGTGCGGGAACGAACAGAATAAGTCCTGCAATCAATATAACGGCAAGTATTGTCAACATAAAAAACACACTCCTTCTTTAAGTTCGGAATCAGAAGTCGGGAGTTATGAATTATTGAGAACAGAAGATAATCTGCTTATCCTTTTTAACTTTGCATCAACGACTTCCGCATTCCGAATCTGTGATTACATCATACCATATCTTTCATAATTTGGTAAGATGTTATTTGTCACTTTCACAGTGACATTTGTCACTTTTTATCATATCATAAAGGACTGGTTATGTCAACAAACAGAATATTACAATAAGTTACAGATTTTCTCAGCGTCCTTTACAGAGAGAGACTTAACGGTAAACCGTGATTTGCTTTCGCCCGTGAACCATATTCTTACATGACATTTTTTCTTTGCTATACGCTGAAAAAGCGACTGTCTCACTTCAACTATCACCGCTTTTTTACTTTCGGTGATTACGGTATGAAAAGCTGTCATTTTTGTACAGCGGACGATTACTTTTTCTCCGTCTATTGTTATTCCACTTCTGAAAAGTGCCGCAGTCTTTACAGCAGTAAGCCACACAAGCGGAATTTCTCCCATTATGACAAGAAAATACAAAAGCTGTGAAAGCTGAGGAATATATTTATCAGCAAAATAATAAAGTATAAAAAAGACGATTATTCCGCTAAGCGGCTGCCATATATAACTCATTATGCTTGTGGCTTTCGGACGGAAGTCCAGTTTCTTTTCATTGGATATGCCGATTTTCTCCAGTCCGTAACCCAGATTATCTTCTTTTCTCATCGGCAGAAGCACGGGAAGCTGATTGCTGTTGCTTCCGTACCCTGCACAGCTTATATTTACAGATACCGCACCGCATATCTTCATGATAAGATTCTGCCGTAAATCAGTGTAATTGATAT
>JAIDNR010000219.1 GCA_029063695.1 Ruminococcus sp. | reverse complement strand
GTATATATTGTATTCTGCCCAAAGCTTTGTACAATAATAATATAACATATATTTTGGTTTTTTACAACAGTTTTTTGCTTTTTTATTTTTTCACCGAATACATGGGAGACAGAACGGCAGTAAATATACCAAAGAAAAGGAGCAATTTTTATGGGTATCAATATTATGGGCATGGGCAGTTATCTGCCTGAACAGACGCTTACAAATGACGACTTCAAAAAGTTCATTGATACAAATGATGAGTGGATAAGAACACGCACGGGTATATGCTCACGCCACATGGCAGGCTGGGAACCTGCATGGTATATGGGAAAGCAGTCCGCTTTGAAAGCAATTGAAAAAGCAGGAATCAACCCGAAAGAAATCGGTCTTATAATCACAAGTACCATAACTTCCGATTTTCTTACGCCAAGCATCGCAAGCATAATTCAGCATGAAGTTGGTGCAGATAATGCGTATGCCTTTGACCTGAATGCAGCCTGCTCCGGTTTTGTCTATGCACTCGATACGGCAAGGTGTTTTCTACAGACAGACGAAAATCTGAAATACGTTCTCGTTGTTGCAACCGAAGCACTCTCACGTTTTGTTGACTTTGAGGACAGAGGAACGTGCATTCTGTTTGGTGACGGTTCAGCAGCAGCAGTAATTGAGAGAAGTGACAAAATATATTCGTCTTTCCTTGCATCTGACGGAAGCGGTGCAAAAAAACTTTTTGCAAGAAATATGCAGATTGCTCCGCAGGTTAAAGTTGAATCCGATTTCGATGACGGATTCCCCGAAAAGCCTATGCATCAGCTCTATCAGGACGGCAAGGAAGTATATAAATTTGCTGTAAAGGCTCTGCCGAAAGCATTTAATTCCGCCGCTGAAAAAATCGGCGTCGCAAGTTCTGACATTGATTGGTTTATACCTCATCAGGCGAATATCAGAATCATTGAAACTGCCGCAAAGAATCTGGGTATAAGCACAGACAGATTCGTTGTGACCGTTGACCATCACGGCAACACATCAAGTGCATCAATCCCGCTTGCACTCTGTGAAGCAATTGACAAAGGCGATATAAAACGTGGGCAGAAACTTGCCCTCATCGGATTCGGTGCAGGTCTCACATACGGCAGTGTCATCTTAGAGTATTAAAAGAGTATTAAAAATAAAGGAGTTTTTATCATGAAAACAAGAATAACTGAACTTTTAGGCTGTGAATATCCGATAATACAGGGCGGTATGGCATGGGTTGCCGAGCATACCCTTGCAGCAGCCGTATCAAATGCAGGCGGTATCGGTCTTATTGCAGGAGGTTCAGCTCCTATAGACTATCTCCGTGACCAGATTCGCAAATGTAAAGAAGAAACAGATAAGCCTTTCGGCGTAAATATTATGATGATGAGTCCCAATGCCGATGATTTGGCACAGCTCTGTATCGACGAAAAAGTTGCCGTTGTTACAACAGGTGCAGGAAATCCCGCAAAATATATTCCTGCATGGAAAGAGGCAGGAATCAAAGTAATTCCCGTAATTCCGTCCGTCTCACTTGCAAAAAGAATGGAACGTGCAGGAGCAGACGCAGTTGTTGCGGAGGGTACGGAATCAGGCGGACACATCGGCGAAAATACTACAATGTGTCTTGTTCCTCAGGTTGTCGATGCACTTGAAATTCCTGTTATTGCCGCAGGCGGTATTGCAGACGGCAGAGGAGTTGCGGCATCATTTATGCTCGGAGCTGAGGGCGTACAGATTGGTACACGTTTCCTTGCTTCCGAAGAATGTCAGATTCACGAAACTTTCAAGGAACTCGTTGTCAAGGCAAAAGATACCGACAGCGTTGTTACGGGAAGATATACAGGTCACCCATGCAGAAATATCAAAACAAAGTTTTCAAAGAAACTCGCAAGCGGTGAGAAAGACGGTTCACTTACTCCCGATGAATTCGAGGAACTTACTTTAGGCTCACTTCGCAAGGCTGTACAGGACGGCAATCTTGACGAGGGTTCGTTCCTCTGCGGAGCTATTGCAGGTATGATTAATGACATCAAGCCATGCGATGCTATTGTAAAGGAAATCATGGAGCAGGCTGAAAAGCTTCTTAAAATATGAGTAAACTGAGCTTTAAATACTGTCCCATATGTGGTAAAGAACTTGATACCGGAAGAGCAAAATTTCCTGCACCGCGTTCAATTTTTTATTGTATAGAGGGAGAAGGAAAATATTATTCGGATACAACTTCCGAACAGTATGATGGACACCATGTCAGAAAGATTTTTCAGACATATGACAAGTTATTTACCGTACAGACCTTGGGAGCAGGTAATCCAGCAGGGTACTGCAAAGATTGTAATAGAATCTTTGCAGAATTTGAAGTTGAAGATATATAAAATTTGAGGAGGATAAATATGGCTACAGCAATTATAACAGGTGCATCACAGGGAATCGGTGCTTGTATAGCAAAGAGACTTGCAAAAGACGGTTTTGACGTTGTAATAAATCACTATCCGAGCGACAGCGACAGGGAAAAGGCACTTGCCGTTGCAGAAGAATGCAGAACTTATGGTGTAAAAGCAGAGTGCATTGCCGCAGACGTTTCAAAGTTTGACCAGTGTGAAGCAATGGTGAAGCAGATAAAAGCAGATTTCGGCAGTATCGACGCACTTGTAAACAATGCGGGAATCACTAAAGATACACTTCTCGCACGTATGAAAGAAGAAGATTATGATGCAGTCATTGCAGTAAATCAGAAAAGCGTGTACAATATGATGAAACACGTATGTTCCGTTATGATGAAACAGCGTCACGGCAGAATCGTCAATGTTTCGTCCGTTGCAGGACTTTACGGAAATCCCGGTCAGGTGAATTACTCTGCATCAAAGGCTGCAATTATCGGAATGACAAAGACAGTCGCAAAGGAGTTCGGCTCACGAAATATCACCTGCAATGCAGTTGCTCCGGGATTCATTCACACTCCCATGACTGATGTTCTTTCCGAAGAACTCAAAAACAAAATGCTTGCACAGGTTGCTTTAGGCAGATATGGTGAACCCGAAGAAATTGCATCTGTCGTTTCATTCCTTGTTTCAGAAAACGCCTCATATGTTACGGGACAGGTTATTGAAATTTCGGGCGGACTTTCAATGTAAAAATATAAAAAATACAGGAAAGGAAATATAATTTATGAGCAGACGAGTTGTTATTACCGGTATGGGAGCAGTTACTCCTCTCGGCACAGGAGTTGACAAATTCTGGTCAGGAATTAAAGCAAACAAAATCGGTTTTTCTTTTATTGATAAATTTGATACTGAAAAAACTGGTGTAAAAATCGCAGGCATTGTCCGTGATTTTGACGAAACGGCTTATTATAACGTCAAAGGCTGTTTTGATAAAAAAGAATCAAAGCGTATTGATATGTTCACGAAATACGCTGTAGTTGCCGCACATGAAGCACTTGAAGATGCAGGTACAGACTTTTCGGATATTGACCGTTTCCGTGCAGGTGTCATTGTCGGTTCGGGTATCGGCGGTATTGACCTTACATTATCAGAGTATTCAAAATATCTTGAAAAAGGTCCAGGACGTGTTTCACCTTTCTATATTCCTATGATGATAAGCAACATGGCGGCAGGTACAATTGCAATGAAAACAAAATTCATGGGTGCAAACTATGACGTTTCAACAGCCTGTGCATCTGCTACTCATTCAATCGGAGAAGCATTCAGAAAAATCAAGGACGGCTATCTTGACGTATGTCTCGCAGGTGGTACTGAAAGCACTAATGTCGAGTTCACTTATGCAGGATTTGCCAATATGAAAGCTCTGACAAAAAGTGATAACCTCGAAAGAGCAGCTGTACCGTTTGATAAGGAAAGAAGCGGATTTGTTCTCGGCGAGGGAAGTGGTGTACTTGTCCTTGAGGAATATGAACACGCAAAGGCTCGTGGTGCAAAAATTTACGCTGAGGTTGCAGGATACGGTGCAACGTGCGACGCATATCACATGACATCACCAATGCCGACAGGTGAAGCCGCAGGCATGGGAATGACTCTTGCCATTCAGGAAGCAGGACTCCAGCCCTCTGAAATTGATTATATCAACGCTCACGGCACTTCAACCGGTCTTAATGACAAGTATGAAACGGCAGCTATAAAGCTTGCTTTCGGCGATGAAGCCAAGAACGTAAAAATCAGCTCAACAAAATCAATGACAGGTCATCTTCTCGGTGCGGCAGGAGCGATTGAAGCAATCGTATGTGCAAAATCGATTGAAGAAAATATCATTCACGCAACAGTTGGCTATAAAGTACCCGACGAAGAATGCGACCTTGATTACTGTGTAAACGGCAATATTGAGCAGGAAGTAAATGCTGTACTGTCAAATTCACTCGGTTACGGCGGTCACAATGCAACGCTATGCTTTAAGAAAGTCACAGAATAAGGAGATGTAAAATGGAGAAGAAAATTTTTGATAAGATTGAAATTGAAACAGTTGAAAAACTTGCAGGAATCGTTTCCGATAATGAACTTTCCGAAATCACAATAAGCGTAGGCGACTGTAATCTTACAATCAAGCGCAAGAAATACCAGTCCGCACTGCCTGTAATGCCTGTACCAATGGGTATTACTGCACCTGCACAGGCTACTCCTGCACCGTCTCAGGCTGCCACAGAACCTGTTCAGCAGGAAACAGACGGCAACATTGTAAAATCACCTATTGTGGGAACTTTCTACCAGGCACCGTCACCCGATAAACCGCCGTTTGTAAAAGTGGGCGACAAAGTGAAAAAAGGCGACGTTATCATGATTATAGAATCCATGAAACTCATGAACGAAGTGCAGTCAGAATTTGACGGCACAGTAACAAAAATTCTCGTCGGCGACGGTCAGCCCGTTGAATTTGACCAGCCGATTATGATTATAAAATAGTTCGGAATACAGAATCGGAGTTGAAAAATTTTTAACTCCGCATTCTGAATCAGACTAAATGGAGGACAAAAATGTCAGAAGTTTTAATGAATAAAGAACAGATTATGGAAATTATCCCCCACCGTGACCCGTTTCTTCTAATTGATGAGATACTTGAAATGGAAGTGGGAGTAAAGATAAAGGCAAGAAAGTACATCAATGAGGATTCTTTCTGGTTCAAGGGTCATTTTCCGAATTACCCTGTAACCCCGGGCGTGCTTATGATTGAAATGCTTGCACAGGCAGGTGCTGTATGTATGCTGTCAAAGCCTGAATTTAAGGGCAAAATCGGACTTTTCGGCGGTATCGACAAAGCAAAGTTCCGCAGACAGGTTGTACCGAATGATGTTCTCGACCTTGAAGTTGAAATAATCAGACAGAGAGGTCCTGTTGCAACGTGTAAAGCTCTTGCGACTGTTGACGGCGAAAAGGCTGTTTCCTGTGAAATAACCTGTGTTATTGCCGATAAGTAAAGGAGTGAACCGATGTTCAGAAAAATATTGATTGCCAACAGAGGTGAAATTGCCGTCCGTATTATAAGAGCCTGCCGTGAACTCGGTGTACGCTGTGTTGCTGTATACTCAACGGCGGACAGGGAATCGCTTCACGCACAGATTGCCGACGAAGCAGTATGTATAGGTTCTCCTGCAACTAAAGACAGCTATCTGAATATGAATGCTGTTATTCAGGCGGCTATTAATACAGGTGCGGAAGCAATTCACCCCGGTTTCGGCTTTTTGTCCGAAAATGCTGAATTTGCAAGACTTTGCGAAAAAGCGGGAATAGTATTCATCGGTCCTTCATATAAATCAATTGAAATGCTCGGCGACAAGGCGGCTGCCAAAGAGACAATGAAAAATGCAGGAGTTCCTGTAATTCCCGGTTCTGACGGTGCTGTCAGGGATATTGACGATGCAAGGAAAGTCGCAGAAAAATGCGGTTATCCGATACTCGTAAAGGCATCGGCAGGCGGCGGCGGACGTGGTATAAGGCGTGTTGATTCTCCCGATGAACTGGAGTCTCAGATTATCGCCGCACAGCAGGAAGCAAAGAACTTTTTCGGCGATGATACTGTGTATATCGAAAAATTTCTTGTAAATCCGCATCATGTTGAAATACAGATTATAGCAGACAAATCAGGTCATACAATTTATCTCGGCGAGCGTGACTGCTCAATGCAGAGACGAAACCAGAAGATTCTTGAGGAATGTCCGAGTCCGATTGTAAGCCCCGAACTACGTGAGAGAATGGGCAAAGCCGCTGTAACTGCCGCTGAACAGTGCGGATACTACAACGCAGGAACTATAGAATTTCTTGTTGATGAAAACAGAGACTTCTATTTCATGGAAATGAATACAAGAATACAGGTTGAACACCCGATTACAGAAGAAGTAACGGGATTTGACCTTGTAAAAGCACAGATTGAAATTGCATCGGGTATGGAGCTTGATGTAAGACAGGAAGATATTGTGCTGAGAGGTCACGCCATAGAATGCCGTATCAATGCTGAAAATCCCGAACAGAACTTCCGACCGTCTCCGGGAACAATAAACGCTCTTTATGTTCCGGGCGGTCCGGGAATAAGAATCGACGGTGCGGTATATCAGGGATATACTATTACACCCTACTATGATTCAATGATAAGCAAGCTTATTGTACACGGTTCAGACCGTGAAGAGGCTATAAGAAAAATGCGTTGGGCATTGTCCGAATTTATTGTAAGCGGAGTTGATACAAATATTGACTTTCAGCTTGAAATAATAAAACGTCCCGAATTTATTAGCGGTAACTATGACAACGGTTTTCTTACAAGATATATGGAAAAAAGAAAGAAATAAGGCGGTGAATACAGATGTTTGATGATTTTTTCAATGTTGTGAAACTCCGTTTCAACGGAAATCAGGACGAAACAGTACCGTCTTTCAAATGCCCGAGATGTCAGAGCATTGTAACTCTTGCACGCTATGAGGAACTGCAAAGAGTATGCCCGAACTGCAATTATCACGGCAGACTTTCAGCTCCCGACAGAATCGCCATGACAGTTGACAAGGGAAGTTTCAATGAGTTTGACAGTGAAATGATAAGCTGTGACCCGATAAATTTTCCAGAATATCAGCAGAAACAGCAGGAACTCAGAGATTCCACGGGTCTTAAGGACGCAATTATAACAGGTACTGCAAATATCAGAGGTATCAGAACGGTTATCGGCGTTATGGATTCACGCTATATGATGGCTTCCATGGGTTCTGTCGTCGGCGAGAAGATTACAAGGGCATTCGAGTATGCCACAGAACATAATCTGCCCGTAATCATGTTTACGGCTTCTGGCGGTGCAAGAATGCAGGAAGGCATTGTCTCACTCATGCAGATGGCTAAAACTTCGGGAGCTGTAAAACTTCACAGTGATATGGGCGGACTTTACACAACAGTACTCACAGACCCGACAACGGGCGGTGTTACGGCAAGTTTTGCTTCACTTGGCGATATAATCATAGCCGAACCCAAAATTCTTATAGGATTCGCAGGCAGACGTGTTATTGAAAGCACTATGAAACAGCGTCTCCCCGAAGATTTTCAGCTTGCTGAATTTATGCAGGAAAAGGGCTTTATTGATATGATTGTCGAGCGTAAAAAGCTCCGCAGTACCCTTGCACACCTGCTTGAATTACACGGATATTCAAAGGAGGTCTGAGCTTTGGAAAACAATAAAACAGCATGGGAACGTCTTGCTATAGTACACACAAAGGGCAGACCTACCATAAGAGACTATATTCCTCTTATTTTTACGGATTTCTATGAAATGCACGGCGACCGTCATTACGGCGATGACCATGCGATAATGGGCGGTATTGCAAAGCTCAACAATACACCTGTAACTGTAATTGCACAGGTCAAGGGCAGGAATATAAACGAAAACAAGGACTGCAATTTTGCAATGCCTCTGCCTGAAGGCTACAGAAAAGCCCTGAGACTTGCTAAACAGGCTGAGAAATTCCACAGACCCGTTATCTGCTTTATTGATACTCCTGGTGCCAATGCAGGTATGGCGGCTGAGGAACGTGGACAGGGTGAAGCTATTGCAAAGAATATTGCCGAATTTATGACGCTGAGAACACCCATTATATCAATCGTTCTCGGAGAAGCAGGAAGCGGCGGCGCACTTGCTCTCGGCGTATGCGATGAACTCGCCATGCTCGAAAATGCACAGTATTCTGTTGTGTCTCCCCGTGGCTTTGCAAGTATTCTCTGGAAAGACGCTTCACGTGAACAGGAAGCCTGCAACATCATGCAGGTTACGGCAGAAGATATGGTGCGTCTGGGAGTTGCTGAGACAATAATCGAGGAACCTCTTGGGGGGGCACATAACGATTTAGACAAAATTTCCGAAAATATTAAAGAATATTTGTCACTCAAAATTGAAGAAAAATGTCAAAAACCTATTGACGAATTGCTTAAAGAACGCTATACTAAGTTTAGGAAAATCGGTGAGTTCACAGAATGAGTCCCGATTTGGATATTATAAATAAATTTATGGAGGAAACTATCATGATTTTTGACAAAATCAAAGAAATCGTCGTTGACCAGCTCGGCGTTGAGGAGAACATTGTTACTCCCGATTCAAACATTCAGGAAGACCTTGGTGCAGATTCACTCGACATCGTTGACCTTATCCAGACAATCGAAGATGAATATGACCTCTCTATCCCTGATGAGGCTGTTGAAAGTATCAAGACTGTAGGCGACATCGTTGCTTACGTTGAAAAGAATACTGATGCTGAATAATTTCAACTGCACAGAAAATCCCTGATTTTTACATCGGGGATTTTTTCTATATTTTTGTTAGTACACTCTAATTAAATATTGCATTTACACATCATAAGTGCTATAATAAAAATAAGGCGGTCTTATGCCGTCACTTCGTTTCAAGAGGTTATATATATGAAAAAAATTACTGTTGTTACAGGTCATTACGGAAGCGGAAAGACAAATCTTTCTGTAAATCTCGCCGCCGATGCATCTAATGAGGGAAAATCCGTTGCTGTTGTCGATTTGGATTTGGTCAATCCTTATTTCAGAACTGCTGATTTCAAGGATTACTTTGAAAGTATCGGTGTAAAACTTATTGCACCTGATTTCGCAAACAGCAATCTCGATGTACCGTCGATACAGTTCGATATTGAACAGCTTGCAATGAATGAGGACTGCCTTATAATTGATGTGGGCGGTGATGATGCAGGTGCATTCGCTCTCGGCAGGTTTGCAGACGCGCTCTCACGTTACAAAGATGATATGGATATGCTCTATGTTATCAATCAGAGACGTTATCTCACAGAAAAAGCCGCAGACGCCGTAAAACTCATGTACGAAATTGAATCCGCCGCACGAATGAAACACACGGCTATTGTCAACAATACAAATCTCGGACGTGAAACAACCGCAGGAATTATTAAAAAATCAACCGATTTTGCCCGAAAAGTATCTCAGATAACGGGACTTCCGCTTGCTTTCACAACCTGTCCGTATGAAATATGCGAACTTATTGATATGCCCGATATTTTCCCGATAAATGTTTATGTAAAGGCTTTATGGGATTTATGATAATTCCTGATTTGAAAGGTGGTGTTTAATTTGGCAAAGATGACTGTTATAACCGAACGCTGTAAGGGCTGTGGTCTCTGCACTACTGCTTGTCCGAAAAAAATCGTTGAATTACAGAAAGAGAAACGTAACAAAAAAGGATATTTCTATGCTGTATGCACTGACGGAAATTCCTGCATCGGCTGTGCAATGTGTGCCATGATGTGTCCCGACTGTGCAATAATTATTGAAAAATAAATGAAAGGAGCTGTAAAAGCTTTGGAAAGAAATCTTATGAAAGGCAATGAAGCTCTCGCAGAAGCTGCTATCCGTGCAGGCTGTAAGTGCTTCTTCGGCTATCCCATTACTCCTCAGACTGAACTTGCCGCATATATGGCTAAACGTATGCACAAGGCAGGCGGTGTATTCTTACAGGCAGAATCCGAAATTGCCGCTATAAACATGGTTCTCGGTGCAGCGTCAACAGGTGTACGTGCCATGACATCTTCATCTTCTCCCGGACTTTCACTCAAAAGCGAGGGTATCTCATATCTTGCAGGCTCGGACGTTCCTGCCGTAATCATCAACGTACAGCGAGGCGGTCCGGGTCTCGGCGGTATACAGCCTTCTCAGGCGGACTACTGGCAGGCTACAAAGGCTCTTGGTCACGGCGATTTCCATATTCTCGTATTTGCACCTGCTTCCGTTCAGGAAATGGTTGACATGGTTGTAAAGGCATTCGACAAGGCTGATGAATACAGAGTTCCTGCAATGATTCTTGCCGACGGTCTGCTCGGTCAGATGATGGAACCCGTTTCATTCCCCGAAATCAACGCTGACTCCCACGACAAAAGCGGCTGGACTGCAAACGGTCACGGCAAAAAGCGTGAACATCATATCATCAATTCACTTTATCTTAAGCCCGATGAACTCGAAAACTCGGTTACGGAGCGTTTCAAGAGATACGAGACTATCAAAGCAAACGAAACAGATGCCGAACTTTATCTCACAGAGGACTGTGATATACTTCTCTGTGCTTTCGGCGCAACGGCGAGAGTCGTGAAATCCGCTGTAAATTCCGCAAGGGATATGGGAATAAAAGCGGGACTTTTCCGTCCGAAAACTCTTTTCCCGTTCCCAGTGAAAGAAATCAACAAAGCATCAGAAAATGCAAAGAAGCTTCTCAGCGTTGAAATGTCAATGGGACAGATGATTGATGACATTAAACTTGCAATCAACTGCTCCAAGCCTGTTGAGTTCTACGGACGCACAGGCGGTGTCATTCCCACTCCTGCTGAAGTATTGGAGCAAATCAAGAAAGTTGGAGGTGCTTTATAATGGCTGTTGTATTTGAAAGACCGAAATCACTGCTTGATGTGCCTATGCACTACTGTCCCGGCTGTACTCACGGAATCGTTCACAGACTTATCTGTGAAGTTCTTGACGAAATGGGAATTGAGGGCGATACAATCGGTGTATGCCCTGTAGGCTGTTCTGTTATGGCTTACGATTATTTCGGCTGTGACATGATTGAAGCTCCGCACGGCAGAGCTCCTGCCGTTGCAACAGGAGTAAAGAGAACAAATCCCGATAAGTTTGTATTTACATATCAGGGCGACGGAGACCTTGCCGCTATTGGTACTGCCGAAACTGTTCACTCCGCAACAAGAGGAGAAAATATTGTAATCATCTTCATCAACAACACTATCTATGGCATGACAGGCGGACAGATGGCTCCCACAACGCTTCCCGGTCAGGTTACACAGACAACTCCTTTCGGACGTGACCCTCAGCTTGCAGGCTATCCTGTACGTGTGTGCGAAATGCTCTCAACTCTTACAGGTACTGCTTATGCTCACCGTGTAGCTGTGGATTCCGTTCCGCATATCCGTGAAGCAAAAAAGGCAATCCGTAAGGCTTTTGAAAATCAGAAAGCTAAAAAGGGATTTTCTATTGTTGAAGTTCTCTCAACCTGCCCGACCAACTGGGGTCTTACTCCTGTTGAGGCTTTAAAGAGACTTCAGGACGAAATGATACCATACTATCCGCTGGGCGTTTACAAGGATACTACAGGAGGTGACGAATAATGGCTGTTACTGAAATTCTTTTAGCAGGATTCGGCGGTCAGGGTGTACTCTTTGCAGGAAAAATCCTTGCATACTGCGGACTTATGGATAACAAGGAACTTTCATGGCTTCCGTCCTACGGTCCCGAAATGCGTGGTGGTACAGCAAACTGCTCCGTATGTATTTCCGACGAACCAATCGGTTCTCCGCTTGTGCTTACTCCCGATATTCTTATTGCCATGAATCAGCCGTCCTTCGACAAGTTCGTAACTGATGTAAAAGCAGGCGGTAAAGTGTTCTATGACAGTACCCTTATTGAATGTGACTGCAACAGAACTGATATTGAACTTTACGCTATACCGTCGTCACAGCTTGCTGATGATAACGGACTGAAAGGCGGTTCAAATATCATTCTTCTCGGCAAGCTTATCAAGGAATCAGGTATCTTCTCTCTTGATACCATGAAAGAGGCTATTGAAAAAGTAGTTCCGCCCTCAAAGGCACATCTTATTTCCAATAATTTCCGTGCTATTGAAATTGGCATGAATAGCTAAAAAATTATCGGACGGTTTTTAGCCGTCCGATTTTTTATTAACCAAAGAAATTATACAAAGCCTGTTCAAGTTCGGGAGTACAGCCGTCTGTGTGTATTGTTATATCGTCTTTTTCGGGCGGATAAAGTCCCATATAGTCATAATAAATGCGTGACATCATAACAGCAATACCTTTTCCGTCATCTGCCAGCAGAATCAAATCATAGTAAAGCATATTTTTTAATTCATCAAAGCGGTAATCTGAAAAATACGCATTTGTTATATCAAAATCCGTTTCGGAAAAAGCACTTTTGCCTGCCGTTACATCATCAATGTACTGCTCATGAAACATACCCGTGTATATATTCATTATATCTTTGCTTGTGATTGTAAATTCAAATCCTGATGATGACAAAATATCGCAATTGTTTGCATGGGCAAGTGCATTATGGAACTTCTGTTCAGCAGATGTCATTCTGTCGCTTTCAATAAGAAAGCTGTTTGAAACGTAACGTTCGGGACAGATATATTTACCGTCGGGATTTTTGAATAAAACCGTTTCAAAACTTCTGCCGTCTGCAAATTCAATTCTGATGTTATTTCTGATTGTACTCTTGTAATCAGGCGATGATAAAACATCAAGACTATACGATGACTTCACGCTGATACTTTTTACTTCCGTATCGCCGTAAGCGGACAAATAAGTGTCAGTGAGATTCTTTTTATTCTGTTCTTTCAGTATATTGGCAGTTTCAAGAGATAAATTGCTGTTGCTGTCATTTGAAATCGAATCGACGTATGAATCAAAATTGCCGTCTGCGATATACTTCGCAATCTTCCGCACCTCAAACGACTGTACAATCGATTCAAAGCTTACTTCTCCGTCATACTTTGCACTCTGTCCGCATGTGAGCCAGCCGAGTACAGCAAGTACTGCAATAAGCAGAACTGCTGTGATTCCCGATTTCAGTGTAAGTTTCCTGAATGCCCAGCTGACTTTTTTAAAAGTCTCCTTTTCATCAGGTATCGGCAGAACTTCGGAAGTTGTTTCGGGTGATTTTTCATAAAGCAGACGGCAGGTTTCACAGGTTCTGATATGTTCAGTAATTTCTTTTTCGCTCTCCTCACTGCAAAGTCCCTCAGCTGAAAGCGGAATCAAATCTTTAATTATTTCACATTTCATAAATTTGCCTCCTGTTCTTTAAGTAGTTTTATAATTTTTTCTTTTGCTCTGTAAAATGTAACTCTTGCCCAGTTTTCAGATTTACCGAATATCTCACCAATATCAGTGAATTTCAGTTCTGCAAATACTCTCAGTGAGAATATTTCCTTGTATGGTTCATCAAGTTCATGGAGCATCCGATGAATTTCAAGAGCCTGAAAACGGTCACTGAATCTGTGTTCAATATTTTCGTCTACAGTATCTGATACTTCATCAAGAGGAAGATTTTTATTATCAGAACGCCTTATACTGTTAAGATATTCATTTTTAGCAATACCAAAAAGCCACGTTTTTATACTGCTTTCACCTCTGAATTTATTGATATTTTTGAATGCTTTAAGCATTGTGTTCTGTAAAATATCCTTTGCGAGAGTCTCGTTCCGGCTAAAACTGAGTATATAGCGATAAATGTCAGCGGCATAAAGTCTGTAGACCTCATCGAACTCCTCCATATTTTTCACCCCCTTTACTTATTAGACAATTCATAAATACAAAACGTTACAGATATTATAGCAGAAATTTTTGATTCTGCCAACTGTTGACATACACTTTATAAAATGCTATAATTATAATGAAAAAATATGCAGTTATTTTTAACTGCAACAGTAAGGAGCAAAAAAATTATGAGTGGAAATATCAACAGCTATGAATCACCGTTCTGCACACGCTATGCAAGTGAGGAAATGCAGCATATCTTTTCAGCGGACAAGAAGTTCACAACATGGAGAAAACTCTGGGTTGCACTTGCAAGAGCTGAAATGAAACTCGGTCTCAACATTACGGAAGAACAGGTAAAGGAACTTGAAGCACATATCAATGATATTGATTATGAAGTAGCAGCTCAGCGTGAAAAGGAAGTCCGCCACGATGTTATGGCTCATGTTTATACTTATGGCAAAGTATGTCCGAAAGCCGCAGGTATCATTCATCTCGGTGCTACATCATGCTACGTCGGCGACAATACAGACATTATTATAATGCGTGACGCTTTGCAGATTGTCCGCCGTAAGCTCATCAACGTAATGAATAACCTTGCAAAGTTTGCAGACGAATACAAGAATCTCCCCTGCCTTGCATATACTCATTTACAGCCTGCACAGCTTACGACAATCGGAAAACGTGCTACTCTCTGGCTTAATGAACTGCTTATGGACTTCGATGACCTTGAATACAGAATTTCAACTCTCAGACTTCTTGGCTCAAAGGGTACAACAGGTACTCAGGCTTCTTTCATGGAACTTTTTGAGGGTGATACTTCCAAAATCAAACAGCTTGAAAAAATGATTGCAGAAGAAATGGGATTTGACAGCGTTGTACCGGTTTCGGGACAGACATATTCAAGAAAAGTTGATTCGCAAGTGCTTTCCGTACTCAGCGGAATTGCACAGTCGTGCAGTAAATTCTCAAACGACATGAGAATATTACAGTCATTCAAGGAAATGGAAGAACCACGTGAAAAAAGTCAGATAGGCTCGTCCGCAATGGCTTACAAGCGTAATCCCATGAGATGTGAGCGTATCACTTCACTTGCAAGATATGTCATGATTGACAGTCTCAATCCCGCTTTCACTTCAGGTACGCAGTGGTTTGAGCGTACACTCGACGACAGTGCCAACAAGAGAATTTCAGTTGCAGAAGCATTTCTCGGCGTTGACGCTATACTCAATATCATGATGAACGTAACAGACGGAATGGTTGTTTATCCCGAAATTATCCGCCGTCGTGTAATGGCTGAACTTCCTTTCATGGCTACGGAGAATATTATGATGGACGCTGTAAAGAAAGGCGGAGACCGTCAGGAACTGCACGAAAGAATCCGTGAATACTCCATGACTGCCGCTATGGAAGTAAAACAGTACGGCAGAGAAAACAACCTCTGCGAACTTATCGTCAATGACCCGATGTTCATGGTTACAAAAGAAGAACTTGATGCGGTTCTCAAACCCGAAAACTACACTGGAAGAAGTGCAGAACAGGTTGACGAATATCTCGATGAATTTATCAGACCGATTCTTGAATCAAATAAAGATATTTTAGGTGAGAATTTTGAGATGAAAAACTGATTTATAACATATATCAACACAGGAAAAGGAGAGAGTATGCAAAAAAAGTGCTTTTTTATAGCTGATACCCATTTCGGAGACAGCAATATTATAGTATACGAAAACCGTCCGTTTTCCAATGCTGAAGAAATGAACAATACATTGATAAAAAACTGGAATGATACAGTCACAGAAAATGATATTGTTTTTGTGGTTGGTGATTTCTCATTTTATGACAAGGAAAAAACTACTGAAATCTGCAACAATCTCAACGGTGAAAAATTTCTTGTCATGGGCAATCATGATACTGAAAATGAGCAATATTACTATGAATGTGGATTTTCAGGAATAAGCCGTTATCCGATAATATATGAAAATTTCTGGATTCTCTCTCACGAGCCTGTCTATATAAACAGAACCATGCCATATGCAAATATTTTTGGTCATGTTCATGGAAATCCCATATATACAGACGTTTCGGAACGTAGTTTCTGTGCAAGTGCAGAACGTATAAACTACACTCCCATTGAACTTTCCGAAATAAAAAAACGTATAAAGAAAAAAGAGGATTTATTATGAAAATTCTGAATATTCATGGCTACAAAGGCAGTGCTGAAAATTCCGCCTGTCTTGTGCTGAAAGAACTGGGCCACGATGTGATTTCTCCTCAGATTGACTATGATGCGGAAAATCCTGAAAAGATACTTGACGAACTTAAAAATATATTTACTAAAAACAAACCCGACTATATTGTCGGAACAAGCTTAGGTGGATTTTTTGCTTTGCTTCTTTCAGTGGAGTTCAAAGCTGTAAGATATAATTCATATCTTAAGAAAAAAGAAAAATGCAGTTATCCGACTATACTTGTAAATCCATGTCTTTTGCCGTTTGTAACACTTCCCGAACTTGGCTATGAAAAAAATATAAAGGAATTTATTGGACTATTTGGAAAATTCACAAATATATACGGAGATGTATATGCAATAATCGGCGGTCAGGACGAAGTTATAGATTACCACGATTTTACAATTCAGCTAATAGGCAAAAGACATTATATGCTTGTTCCAAACGGCAAGCATTCGGGTGCAACTCTTAATCTTGATGAATGTTTCAGGAGATTATTCTGATGTACAAATTTCGTACATTAGAAATGGAAAGGACTTTAATTTATTATGGACAAAATGAATATTAACGGCATACCTCTTGATATTAAGGAATACAGAGGTCAGCGTGTTATAACATTTAAGGATATAGACAGAATACATTCCAGACCCGAAGGAACAGCAAGAAAACGTTTTAATGATAACAAAAAGCATTTTATAAATGGTGAAGATTACTTCGTCCGAAATTCGGACGAAGCAAAAAACGAGTTTGAGATAGTCGCTCCAAATGGACTTAAACTTATTACAGAGTCCGGCTATCTTATGATAGTAAAATCTTTTACAGATGACCTTGCATGGATTGTACAGAGACAGCTTGTAAATACTTATTTCAGAGTAAAAGAATTAACTCATGATTATAAAGAAATTCTTTTAATGTTAGTCCAGAAGCAGTATGAGCTTGAAAAGCGTATAGAAAAACTTGAAAAAGCTGAACCCGTAGTTCAACAGCCTCCCGCACTTGAAAACAACTCAATAGTATTTGACTTTATAAACGAATGTTGTGAACATCGTTGCGCTACCTGCAATAATATCACGACAGCAGACCTTTATAGTGCCTTTAAAAAATGGTGTATTACGAAAAATACAAATGTAATAAGCAAATATACTTTTATAAATCAGCTCTGCATATATTTCCAAACCAATGAAAAGAAAAATATAAGAAAAAATGTATCGGGAAAATGGTACTACTTAATAACGCTTACACCTTCGGCAATAAAAACACTGAAAATTCAGAAATGAGGTCATAATAATGAAAAAAGAATACCTCGAAGCAGGAAAAATTGTTACAACTCACGGCATAAAAGGCGAAGTAAAAATTATGCCTTATACTGATACTCCCGAACTTCTGTGCGAATTTGACAGACTATTTACAGGTAAAAATCATGACGAAATATATATCGAAAAAAGCCGTGTTTCAAAAAATATGGTAATTGCAAAAATCAAAGGTATTGATACTCCTGAAAATGCTGAAAAACTGCGTAACAAGATACTTTTCATGCATCGTGACGACCTTGAACTCGATGAAGATACATACTTCATACAGGACTTAATCGGCATGGAAGTCAGAGATGCAGAAACGAACTTTATTTATGGTAAAATTGCCGATGTCATGCAGACAGGTGCAAATGACGTGTACGTGATTCAGAGCGAAAGGGAATACCTTGTACCTGCAATACCTGATGTTGTCATATCAACCGATATCAACAATAATATCATGCTTATAAAACCTCTGGAAGGATTATTCGACTGATGAAAATAGAAATAGCAACGCTTTTTCCCGAAATGTGTGAAGCCGTACTCAGTGAAAGTATAGTGGGCAGGGCAAGAAAAGCAGGTAAGATTGACATTTCATGCCGTCAGATACGTGACTATGCCTTTGACAAGCACCGCCGTGTTGATGATACACCATACGGAGGCGGAATGGGAATGGTTATGCAGTGCGAGCCGATTTATAACTGCTATAAAGCCGTGTGTAACGATATTGGCGTTAAACCGCATACTATATATATGTCTCCCAAAGGAAAGCACCTCACGGAAGAAAGAGCCATTGAACTTTCGAAAATGGATAACATACTGATAATATGCGGTCACTATGAGGGCGTAGACCAGCGGATTATAGACAGAATCGTCGATGAGGAAATCTCAATAGGCGACTATGTACTTACGGGAGGTGAACTTCCTGCACTTGTTCTCACGGACTGCATTGCACGTCTCTGTCCGAATGTGCTGTCTGATGAAGTCTGTTTCACTGATGAAAGCATTTACAGCGGACTTCTTGAATATCCGCAGTATACACGTCCTGAAATATGGCAGGGAGTACCTGTTCCGCCAGTGCTTCTTTCAGGTCATCACAAAAATATCGAATCATGGAGACATGAACAGAGTCTGGAGCTTACAAAACTCCGTCGTCCCGATTTATACGAAAAATACATAAAGTGATATATCATTATAATAAAGACGTTATATTAAAATAACATAAACTCTGAGTATAGTAGGAAATATTTTTTCCCCTTAGCTATATTCAATAGTTTAATAAGCTGAATATTATGAAATACCGACAAACCATACTAATGGTGAATATTCACAAGCACGGTGATAAAATTCAACTCTCATTGTATCGAAATGTAGAAAATAATAAAATATCGCCTTTTTAGTATAAAAATCCGTTGACTAAAAAATTTTTTCAATGTATAATAAATTATAGCAAATGAATTATTGCAAAAGACGTTTCCGATACAGCAGGTGCGTCACTACAGAGAACAGGAGAGTTGAAGTATGTTTGTAAGAGAAGTAACAGTTAAAAATCAGGTTGGTCTCCATGCAAGACCTGCTACTTTTTTCATTCAGAAAGCTAACGAATTTAAGTCATCTATCTGGATTGAAAAGGAAGAACGCAGAGTTAACGCCAAGAGCCTTCTCGGTATCCTTTCACTTGGTATCGTAGGCGGTACAAATGTAAAGATTATCGCTGACGGTGCTGATGAAAAGAATGCTGTTGATTCACTCATCGAGCTTGTTGACAGCGGTTTCAGCGAGGAAAACAGATAATCTACTGCCAAAACAGTATTTAAGGGCGTTGCTTTTAAAGTAACGCCCTATTTTTGTTATGATATATTATCAAACATGGTTTCGGCAAATACAGCATAACCTCTCGTCGGGTCAGCAACAAAAACATGAGTTACAGCACCTATCAGCTTATCATTCTGAATAATCGGACTTCCGCTCATGCCCTGAACAATACCACCTGTTTCCCTGATAAGCTCCTCATCAGTTATGCGAATAATCATATTTTTTGTCGTATCTCTGCTGTTATAGTCAATCTGCTCAATTTCGGCGGAATATTTTTTAGGTTCACTTCCTGAAACAGTTGTAAGAATATATGCTTCTCCGGTTGTTATATTCTGCCTGTAGCCCATTTTGTATTCTTCAGACTTGCTGCACAAATCTTCCATTGAAGAATCAGACAAAGTACCAAAAACACCCGAATTATTATTACTTATGAGTGAACCATAAACAGGGAGACGTGTAAACTGTCCGTGAAGTTCTCCGGGAATGCCTGTTTCTCCACGTCTCGCCTCAGTAATCACAACCGGAACAGCCTCACCGCTGTGAATCGGAATAAGTTCGCCCGTATCGGTATCGCATACAGGGTGACCTAATCCCGCAAATTTTCCTGTAGACTTATCAATGAAAGTCATTGTGCCTATACCTGCAATGCTGTCACGTACCCACATTCCGCCACGCCATGAATTGTCTTTTTTTGAATAGACGGGATTAAGTTCAACGGTAAAGACTTCACCTCCTCGGCTTACGGAAAGCTCAATACTTTCTCCGTTGCTTTCACTGATAATTTTCTGCAAATCAGAATTTGAAGCAACAGGAATGTCATTTGCAAGCGTGATAATATCTCCTTTTTCTATTCCTGCATTCTTTGCGGGACATACAGAATCAACGTCGCTCATTCCCGTAACCATAACACCTTCCATAAGCAGTTTTATCCCGAACGGATTACCGCCTGCAACAAGAGTGGGGGCTTCTTCCTGCCGTATACTGATATTCTTTACGGGAATTGCACCGAAAAGCGACATTGAGGCACAATCCGCCGAATATTCCGCACTAAGCTCAGGATAAAGTGCAAATTTAACGTCCTCAGCCGTTTCGGCAATAACAGTCCTTGGCAGACGCTGAGAATAATATTCAGCCGTTCCGAAAAGTCCGACAAGTATCGCGGACATAACAGCTGCAAGAGTTTTTGTAAATATTTTCTTCATCTTTTCAATCCTTTCAGCCGAAAAAAACGGCTACAGTTATTATGTATAAAAGTATGGAAAGTATTAATGAGAATTTCACGGAGTTAATTTATGAAAAAAATAATCA